>NZ_JAAGPQ010000008.1:0-145583 GCF_017104985.1 Paraburkholderia sp. Ac-20342
TTCTTCGAAGAACCCGCGGCACGACGAGCGTGCCGCCCTCAGCAATCTGCATTCATGACCGATTCGAGCTACGACGCACAGGCCGTGCGCAGCTGGCTGCAAGGCCTGCAATCGCATATCGCGGACACGCTCGGCGCCTTCGACGGCACGCCGTTCGCAACCGACGCATGGCAACGCGCGCCCGGCGAGAAGCTGCGCGGCGGCGGCATCACGCGGATTCTCGAAGGTGGCCAGTTCTTCGAGCGCGCGGGCATCGGCTTCTCGGACGTCGCGGGCGACGCGTTGCCGGGCTCGGCAAGCGCCGCGCGTCCGCAACTGGCCGGGCGCGGCTTCGAGGCGATGGGCGTGTCGCTCGTGCTGCACCCGCGCAATCCGCACTGCCCGACCGTGCACATGAACGTGCGCCTGCTCATCGCGACGAAGGCAGGCGAAGCGCCGGTGTTCTGGTTCGGCGGCGGCATGGACCTGACGCCGTACTACGGCTACGAAGAGGACGCGCGGCATTTCCACCGCGTCTGCCGCGACGCGCTCGCGCCCTACGGTGCGGACCTCTACCCGCGCTTCAAGCGCGGGTGCGACGAATATTTCTTCCTCAAGCACCGCAACGAAGCACGCGGCATCGGCGGGATTTTCTTCGACGATTTCTCGGAGCCGGGCTTCGACCCGTCGTTCGCGATGCTCAAAAGCGTCGGCGAGGGTTTTCTCCAGGCCTACCTGCCGATCGTCGAGAAGCGCCGCGACACGCCGTACGGCGCGGCCGAGCGCGACTTCCAGGCGTACCGGCGCGGCCGCTACGTCGAGTTCAATCTGGTCTTCGACCGTGGCACACTGTTTGGACTGCAGAGCGGCGGACGCACCGAATCGATCCTGATGTCGATGCCGCCCGTGGTGAACTGGCGCTACGACTGGCAGCCCGAGCCGGGCACGCCGGAAGCGCGTCTTTACAGCGATTTTCTCGTGCCGCGCGAGTGGGTGTGAGGCGGCGTCCGCGCTGCGCACGATCACACTCGACACGCTCCCGGTCACGATAAGGATTTTCACCTGAAGCCGAACGCTCACCCTGTCGCCCTGCCCCGCCGGATCGGTCTGCTGGGCGGCACTTTCGATCCGATCCACGACGGCCACCTCGCGCTCGCGCGACGGTTCGCCGACGTGCTGCGGCTCACCGAGCTGGTGCTGCTGCCGGCCGGCCAGCCGTGGCAGAAGGCGGACGTCTCGCCGGCCGTGCACCGGCTCGCGATGACGCGCGCGGCGGCCGCCTCGCTCGCGCTGCCCGGCGCGAGCGTGCGCGTCGCGACCGACGAGATCGATCACGACGGCCCGACCTACACGGTCGACACGCTGCGCCGCTGGCGCGAGCGCGAAGGCCAGGACGCGTCGATCACGCTGCTGATGGGCGCCGACCAGCTCGTGCATCTCGATACGTGGCACGGCTGGCGGCAGTTGTTCGACTTCGCGCACATCTGCGCGGCCACGCGGCCCGGCTTCGACCTCGCGTCGATACCGCCCGCGGTCGCACAGGAAATCGCCGCACGCGAAGCCGGCGCCGACGTGCTGCAGGCGACGCCGTGCGGGCATCTGCTGATCGACACGACGCTCGCGTTCGACGTCTCGGCCACCGACATTCGCGCGCATCTGCGCGACCAGGTGAGCCGCGAACTCGCGCTGGCGGACGACCCGACGGGCGGCAACGCGGACAGGAAAGCGGATCACCAAGCGCAAAACGAGGCCCACGGCGCAACCCACGACAAGGCCGCGAGTCATGTCCCGGCCGCGGTGTGGGACTATATTCTTCAACATCATCTGTACCACCGGTAACTCCATGGATATTCGCAAACTGCAACGCGTGATCGTCGACGCTCTCGAAGACGTCAAGGCGCAAGACATCAGGGTGTTCAACACCACCCACCTGACCTCGCTGTTCGATCGCGTGATCGTCGCGAGCGGCACCTCGAACCGGCAAACCAAGGCGCTCGCCTCGAGCGTGCGCGAAGGCGTGAAGGAAGCCGGCGGCGAGATCGTCAGCACCGAGGGCGAGGATATCGGCGAATGGGTGCTGGTCGATTGCGGCGACGCGATCGTCCACATCCTGCAACCGGCGCTGCGCCAGTACTACAACCTCGAAGAGATCTGGGGCGACAAGCCGGTGCGCATCAAGCTGTCGACGCCGAATCCGTTCGGCGGCGCGCGCGCGAGCGAGTCCGACGAGGAGGACGAAGACGAGGAAGCCCCGGTCGCGAAACCCGCGCGCAAGACGGCGGCGCGTCGCAAGTAAGCCGGCCCTATCCGGCACACCGGGCACACCGCTACTTTCCTCGCGATGAAACTGCATATCCTCGCCGTCGGCCACAAGATGCCGGACTGGATCGCCACCGGCTTCGACGAATACGCGAAACGCATGCCGCCCGAGCTACGCATCGAGCTGCGCGAGATCAAGCCCGAGCAGCGTTCGTCGGGACGTTCGGCCGAGAGCGTGATGGCCGCCGAGCGGCAGAAGATCGAAGCCGCGTTGCCGAAGAACGCGCGCATCGTCGCGCTCGACGAGCGCGGCAAGGACTGGACCACGATGCAGCTGGCGGGCGCACTGCCCGGCTGGCAGCAGGACGGGCGCGACGTGGCCTTTCTGATCGGCGGCGCGGACGGGCTCGATCCCGAACTGAAGGCGCGCGCCGACATGATGCTGCGCGTATCGAGCCTCACCTTGCCGCATGCGATGGTGCGCGTGCTGCTTGCCGAACAGCTTTACCGCGCGTGGACCATCACGCAGAATCACCCGTATCATCGCGCGTGAGCGTGTGAGCGCATAAGGCGTGTGCCGCGTGCTGATGCGCGGCGATGCGCGATGTCCGTGCCCATGTCCCTGCGTATTGCAGATCAGGCATTGCCGGGCGACGACTCACGGGGCACCGGCCACCGATACTCGTCGATGCGCCGAACGATGCGTTTCGACGTAGCGTGTCCAGACATTTGCTCCGCGCCCCACTTGATGTAATGATCGCTGCGCGGCTCGTTGCGGCGCGCCGATGCGGCGCTCAGGCTACCCGCTCACCCTGCCCGCTCATCTCCGTCCGTTACCGTCACCGCGCCCACCGCCTCCACGCCATCCGAATCCCCTCCTTCGAGACCCGTTCATGCCCACGCCCGCCGCTTCGCTGCATCCGTTCGTCTACCTCGCCTCGCAAAGTCCACGCCGCCAGGAGCTGCTGCAACAGCTCGGCGTGCGTTTCGAACTGCTGCTGCCGCGGCCCGACGAAGATGCCGAAGCGCTCGAAGCAGAGTTGCCCGGCGAGCACGCGCGCGACTACGTGCAGCGCGTGTGCGTCGCGAAAGCGCATGCCGCGCGTGCCCGGCTCGTGGCCGGCGGTCATGCGAGGCGGCCGATCCTCGTGGCGGACACGACCGTCACGATCGACGACGCGATTCTCGGCAAGCCCGCCGATGCCGACGACGCGGTCGCGATGCTCACGCGCCTCGCGGGCCGCACGCACGAGGTGCTGACCGCCGTCGCGGTGATCGACGCCGACGGTGCCTTGCTGCCCGCGGCGCTGTCGGTGTCGAAGGTGTGCTTTGCTGCGCCGCACGCCGACGCGATCCGCCGCTACGCGGCCAGCGGCGAGCCGCTCGGCAAGGCCGGCGCTTATGGCGTGCAGGGACGCGCGGCGGAGTTTATCGAGCATATCGACGGGTCCTATTCGGGTATCATGGGTTTGCCGCTTTTTGAAACTGCTGCCCTCCTGCGCGCAGCGCGCATCGACTTCTAGAACAACACTATGAATGAAGAAATCCTGATCAATGTCACGCCGCAGGAAACGCGCGTCGCGCTCGTTCAACAAGGCGCCGTCCAGGAACTTCATGTCGAACGAACGCTGTCGCGCGGGCGCGTCGGCAATGTCTATCTCGGCAAGGTCGTGCGCGTGCTGCCGGGCATGCAATCGGCGTTCATCGACATCGGCCTCGAACGCGCCGCGTTTCTTCATGTCGCCGACATCTGGCATCCGCGCATGGCCGGCGAAGCGCAACATCAAGCACCGCATCAGCCGATCGAAAAGATCGTCTTCGAAGGTCAAACGCTGATGGTGCAGGTCGTCAAGGACCCGATCGGCACGAAAGGCGCGCGGCTGTCCACGCAAGTAAGCATTGCCGGGCGCACGCTCGTGTATCTGCCGCAGGAGCCGCATATCGGCATCTCGCAGAAGATCGAAAGCGAAGCCGAGCGCGAGGCCGTGCGTGCGCGCCTGACCGCCGTGCTGCCCGCCGACGAGAAAGGCGGCTACATCGTGCGCACGATCGCCGAGGATGCGACGAGCGAGGAGCTTGCCGCCGACGTCGCCTATCTGCGCAAGACGTGGGCGACGATCCTGTCGCAGGCGCAGCGCATGCCACCCACGAGCCTGCTCTACCAGGACCTGAACCTCGCGCAGCGCGTGCTGCGCGATTTCGTCAACGACGAGACCTCGCGCATCCAGGTCGACTCGCGCGAGACGCATCAGATGCTGGCCGATTTCGCCGCGGAGTTTACGCCGGCGGTGTCGTCGAAACTGCATCACTACACCGGCGAGCGGCCGCTCTTCGATCTCTACAACATCGAGGCCGAAATTCAGCGCGCGCTGTCGCGCCGCGTGGATCTGAAGTCGGGCGGCTACCTCGTGATCGATCAGACCGAGGCGATGACGACGATCGACGTCAACACTGGCGGATATGTCGGCGCGCGCAATTTCGACGATACGATCTTCAAGACCAACCTCGAAGCCGCGCATACGATCGCGCGGCAATTACGGCTGCGCAACCTGGGCGGCGTGATCATCATCGATTTCATCGATATGGAAAACGCCGAGCATCGCGACCAGGTGTTGGGGGAACTGAAGAAGGCGTTGTCGCGCGATCGCACGCGCGTGACCGTGAATGGCTTCTCGCAACTCGGGCTCGTGGAGATGACCCGCAAGCGCACGCGTGAATCGCTCGCGCATGTGCTGTGCGAACCGTGTCCGGTGTGCCAGGGCAAGGGGCAGGTAAAGACCGCGCGCACCGTTTGCTACGACGTGCTGCGCGAGATTCTGCGCGAGTCGCGGCAGTTCAATCCGCGCGAGTTTCGCGTGGTGGCGTCGCAGCAGGTGATCGATCTGTTTCTCGAAGAAGAGTCGCAGCATCTGGCGATGCTGATCGATTTCATCGGCAAGCCGGTGTCGTTGCAGGTGGAGTCGAATTTGAGCCAGGAGCAGTACGATATCGTTCTGATGTAGGTCCGCCAAGGGCCGACGAGCTCCAGAGAATTCCTATAAATTCGTTAAAATTCAAACGCATATAAAAATAACCATCCGTATCAATCCGTTGCCATCCGTGCAGAGCGCGCCTAAAATGTGTAGCTAGATATGTAGCTAGGCAGAGGCGCGTCATGGCAACTCGCGGGACGAATGTTCTATCGGATCTCGAACTAAGGCGATGGATTCGGGAAAGTCGACCTCTCGCAAGAACTGACGGCGGCGGCTTGACCTTTACCCTTTCAGCCACCGGCACTGCGTCTTGGATACTCCGTTTCCGGATAGGCGGAAAACCGGAAGAATTGACACTCGGCCGCTACCCCGATCTGACGCTGTCGGCAGCACGCAAGCTCGCGGCCGAAAAGCGCGTCGAAGTCCAGAAAGGCAACAACCCGGCGACCGAGAAGCGCAAGGACAAATCCCGGAAGAATTGGACAGTCCGCCAGCTCGTTTCCGACTACCGAGAGAAGGTGCTGGTCAATTTGGGATTAAGCACGCAGCGAAGCTACGGCCGAAACCTGAAGCGGACCGAGAACGTACTCGGTGCGATGCAGGTACGCGAAGTCGAAGCGGCAGATATCGTTGGGCTGATCGAGCGCGCCAAGCTTGGATGGGTCGAGGCGAACACGCTGTTAATCGTTGCAAAAGCCATCTTCCGTCACGCCGCTGGCAAGAAGGTCATTAATGCAAATCCCGCCATCGGGGTCGAGCTAGTTTCGATCATTGGTCCCCGTCCTCCCATTCGGCAACGTCTTATGCTGACGGCCAGTGAGCTGCACGTGCTTTTGAACGCAGACATGAATCGCGAGAACCTGCTCTCGGTCAGCATCCTTCTCGCGACTGGCGTTCGCTCGGAGGAGTTGTATAAAGGCCTGCGGACAAACGTATTCCTCGATGAAGCACGCTGGCATATTCCGGGCAGCAAGACAGGCACAGCAATGGACATTCCGCTCGCGCCGATTGTTGTCGACTGGTTCCGTGAACTGCTCGCACTCAATACCCGCTCCCGCTATATTCTTCCAACCAGGGCCGCCAGCCGAGCGGCGCGGCATGGTGGTGACGCACACCTCAGCAAGGACGCCATCCGGGAAGCCATCGATTACTGGATCGACAACCACAAACCTTCGATACGCCGATTTACACCGCATGATCTTCGTTCGACCATGAAGTCCCATATGCGGAAGCTAAGGATCAGCCGCGACGTCTCTGAGATGTGCCTGAATCACAAGCTCCCCGGCGTCGAAGGAATCTACGATCAATACACATACTACGGTGAACGACGCCTTGCCTTGGAACGGTGGGCAGCATTCATCGAAGACTGCCGACAATCAAAGGGGGAACTTGTCGAGTCCACAACAGAGACAGATTGCGACGACAGCGATCTTGATCTCATTGACGCGTTATCGGCTTGAGGGAGAGCAACCGACTCACCGACGAAGCGCCGGCCCAGGTAGTCGACGCGCCCACGATCATGGCGTTCGCTCACACCCCGAAACACTGCCCCGCCCCATGAGCTAAAGTCTTCCCCTACCACGCCGTTAGCCAGAGTATGGCCGTTTCATCGGATATGATTCGACTGCAGGAGACCTACATTAAGTACCCTATGCGTAACAAATCGTGCAGACCAGCCCTAAGCTGAATTGCGTTGAGATTCGGGGAACATCATGGAGTTTACGAATTCTAGATGGGAAGCATTCCATAGTCGGGCGGACTTGGGGCGAAGCGGATGAAAGCCTTGGTCAAGCACAGCGCACCTGGCCCCTATCTGGGCTTTTCATTGCAGCCAGTCCGGCTCTGTTACCACCTCCTCAGCAGTCCATCGGATTCGAGCGTTTCCTTAGAGCTTTTGGATGATGTCGCTGTTCACTATTCCGATGGAAATGTTCTTTTGGAACAGTGCAAGAGCGCGCTGTCCCACAACGCGCTCTCTGATTGGTCCGAGGACCTTTGGAAAACCATCGCGAATTGGCTTGTCGCGGTCGAGTCCAAGAAGGTAGATGGGACCAAAGCAACGTTTCGCCTGTACGTGACACCGCCGAAGTCCGGGAAGGTAAGCTCAGCCATTCATAATGCGACGTCTGCAGATGCCGTAGACCAGTTGCTCAAACAGGTCGAAGGCAAGCTTAGCAAGAAGGCTGAACCGCCGAAGTGCATGCTGCACGTGCAAAAATTTCTCGATGTCGCAACCGCTCTTCGCAATCAGGTCATTTGTAAGACGTCGGTTTTCAGCAACGATACAGATCCGATACAACCTCTCCGTGCTCTGTTGGCGCCCACTGTTCCGGATGAATCAATTGACGTCATTTGCGAAGCTGCCATTGGCATGGCACAGGCGAGAGCAGACCGCCTCATCCGTGACGGCATGCCGGCTCTGATTGGTGTCGGAGAGTTTCGGAAGAGTTTTCACGCCTTCGTTCAGCAGAACAACATGCCTGGCTACCTTGCCTCGCTATCCGCGATTCCAACGACGGTTGACACGAAAGCAGTACTCTTGAGTAGACCGATGTTCGTGCGCCAACTGCAGTTAATCGAAGCCACGGAGGCGCAGCAACTTCGGGCGGCAAGTGATCTCATGCGAACGTCCGGCGACAAGGTGAAGTGGGCCGAAGCCGGATTCATCTATGACGACACCTTTAAGGATTGGGAAGACTCGTTGCTGCGTCGGCACGAAGCGTTTGCCGGCGAGGTCAAAGATCTCTATTCGGACAAGCCGGAAGTCGTGCAAGGCCGACTCGTCTATGGCCGATGCTCGGTCTTGGAGGTGCCCATAGGTAGCCGCACGGTGCCGAACTATTTCACCCATGGAGCGTTCAACGATCTGGCAGACAAACGAGAGCTTGGCTGGCATCCGGAGCACAAAGCCCTTCTAGATGACGAGGACGAAGCATGAGCGAAGTCGTTCAACTACGCCGCCTTAGCGAGGCTGCACTGGTTCAGAACGAGGCGCTGGGTGCCTACGCCCTTTGGAAGTTTGGACTTGGATACCAAGATCGTGACGGACTTGCAGCGACGCTGCCCCTCGCATTCCTTGTCCTTCCGCTGATCCTGCATAGCCCAACCTTGGCGACGGTGCTGAGTACGCATAAAGTATCGGGGTTGCATCTGTTCGCCGGCAAGCTCGGGGATAAGCGGGAAGATCTCATTGCGATTCACAGTCGGGCGATAGCGCTAAGGCGACTGACCTTGGACTCACTAGTGTCGGCGGAGCGAGCCGGTCTCATTCGGATCGATCCGATGACGGCCACGATCTGGTCCAATGGTCCGTACGACGACTTGCGCATACCTGTGCTGCGGGAGCGAATTCGACGCCTTGAGCCGGCTTGCGAAAGGATCGGATACTGGTTTGCTGGCCTCACCGATCAGCAGGTAGTGCACATACTGAAAGTGGGATTTTGATGTATTTTCAACTGCGACAACTCATTTTATGGCCACGACGCGGCGGCGAACCGCGCATAGTGACGTTCGAGCCCGGCGTGGTCAACGTTATCAGCGGGGCATCGAAGACCGGCAAGTCGTCGGTGATACCCATAATTGACTACTGTCTGGGATCGGAAAAATGCACTATTCCAGTGGGCGTAATTCGCGAGAGTTGCTCCTGGTTTGGCGTGCTGGTCGATACACTTGAGGGACAAAAACTGATTGCCCGCCGGGAGCCTGGCGATTTGAAGGCCTCTGGCGACATGTTGCTTTTGGAGGGAGCGGAAATCGAGCCGCCGTCTGTCATCCAAGAGAAGAACCAGACAGTTGACTACGTCAAGGCAGTCCTGAATCGCCTTGCCAGCCTGTCAAACTTGCAATTTGAGCCTGGTAGCGAGGATCGATTCAAGTCACGGCCAAGCTTTCGAGATCTGATGGCTTTCATTTTTCAGCCTCAGAATATCGTCGCGAACCCCGATGTCATGTTCTTCAAAGCGGACACCACGGAGCATCGCGAAAAGCTAAAAACCATCTTCCCTTACGTGCTTGGTGCAATCAGCCCCGAGCTTCTGCAAGCGCGCCACGAATTGGAGCGCATCGCACGACTGCTTCGCCGAAAGGAAGGCGAGTTGAAAGCCCGACAGGCTTCCGGAGCTTCCTGGCAACGCGAGGGCTTCGCTTGGGTACGTCTTGCGATTGAGTACGGACTACTGCCCGCGGACACAACTGTACCGAACGACTGGTCCTCGATCGTAGACCTACTTCGAGCCGCAATGCAAAGCGACGCTCAAGCTGCGACCCCAACGCTCGCTTCCATGGACGTCATATTAGCGCGGCTCACTGAGCTTAGGGTGGCTGAGTCCAAGCTAGTGATGGATCTTAATCAGTCTCGTAATCGGCTGCACGAACTGCGGCGCCTAGATGAGAGTAGTGACACGTTTCTGGATGGCCTCCACGTCCAGCGTGATCGGTTGGAATTGTCGAGATGGATTCGCGAATTGGCCACCGAACGTCCGGCGTCGGTATTTGAACCGAGCGATGCGGGACGAGCGCGGATTGATCAGCTTTGCGAAGCGCTTGACGGCATAGAGCTTCGGCTGCGATCGCATCCGGGAGTTACGGAATCTTTGGGAAGAGAAACGCTTCGTCAGCGCGAAGCAGTGGATACGACCCTTGCGAATCTCGCGGCAATTCGTCAAGAAATAAGAACACTGGAAGGCCAATCGGAAAAAGCGCGCAAGGTGACAACTCGTGGCGAGGAAATCTCCCGTTTCCTCGGCCGCCTAGAAGAAGCCCTGAGGTTGTATGAAACGCTCGACACGTCCTCAACACTTCATGAAGAGATTTCCTCGCTAAGGACACAGGTTGAGGACCTGAACAAGCTGATATCTGAACACGAGATAGGTCGGAAAACGGAAAACGCTTTGGATACGATCCAATCTATTTCATCACGGCTAATTCCACAGCTTGATGGCGAGTGGCCAGATGCCCCTATTCGACTCAATATCCAAGATCTCACGGTAAAGGTTATTCGTGGTACGCGCGATGATTTCCTTTGGGAGATCGGTAGCGGTGCAAATTGGCTCGCATACCATGTCGCGCTCACCCTTGCCCTGCAAGGCTTCTTTCTGAGCAAGCTGAATCATCCAGTGCCGGGTTTGCTAATCTATGATCAACCAAGCCAAGTCTACTTTCCAACCCTACGGGCAGGAAAAGCATCAGATGCGAACTTAGACCCAGAATGGGACAACGAGGACGTAGCTGCTGTACGAAAGGTATTTACGCTTTTCGATGGAATCATCACAAAAACCGCAGGCCGGTTGCAGATCGTCGTACTTGATCACGCTGATGAAGAAGTCTGGGGTGGACTCGCCAACGTCCATCGCGTCGAAGAGTGGCGCGGACAAGGCCTAGTGCCGACTGAATGGATCTAAATTCTTGGGATCACGGCGATACGTACTGCGACGGCCAGCCGCAACAACAAACTCCTCCTTCTGCGATACGCGCAGCCAATCACCTGCGCGGAGTGGCAAATACATGCGTTCAGCGAACGGCCACGGCGGGCGCGCCTCGCACCCGTCCGTTCCACGAAGACTCGGTTGTTCCCATCGGCGACGACAGACCGCAGTTTATGGCTGTCACATGCTGTCAGTTTATCGAACCCGTAGCGTCCGGGCGCGTTTGTTCGGAGCTCCCGCCGGAGTATTATGCCTTGTGACATACTTGGACTCACGTCGCGTGTACGGTCAAAACCTTTCGGGAGCGACAAGGTTCGAACGAGGACTTTCGTTTGCCGGATGAACCGGGTCGCTTATTTCGATCGAGATCAAGTGGGCACAATCGAATCGAGCAGGTTTTCGATTGATCTTCATGTCAAAACAGCGCTAAAAAAATAGACCATGAAAAAAGAAGCTCCCACCGCCAGTGAAATGCCGTCTGTTTTAGACCGGGAGATCGCGGACGCGCAACTCGACGCGTTTGGTCACCGTCATTTCGCGCTTGCGTTACGCAGTCTGATCGAGTCTGAGGATCACCCGACCCCTTTCAGCATTGGCCTTCTCGGTGGCTGGGGCACAGGTAAGAGCAGTATCAAAGAGATGTACATGGCCGAGCTTCGAAACGATGCCACAAAGCATCAGGGCGCGAGGCGATCGGAGAAGATCCAGTGCATAACCTTTAATGCATGGCGCTTTGGCGGGCGTGACCAAGACATCAAGCGGGCGCTCCTGCGCCACGTATTCCTTGAACTCGGAGGGCACGAGGAAAACCTGCAGGACAGGCTCTTCCGGCAGATCAGCCACGTCACGGAGCAACCCAAACCGACGCTCAAATACTTCTGGGAGACGCTTCGCTCCTGGATGCTGCCGATTCCCGCTGTGCTGGCGGTCATGGTCGCATTCATCATCGTTCTCGCTGCCAGCAACTTGGTTTTTGGTTCCGGTCACGACGTGACCAAGGCGACGTTGACCTTGTGTGTGGCGATTCTCTTTGGGTATGTGTTCAAGCACGTGAAACCACCAGACGTGAAGGCAACATCTGCCATGACGCGCGTGATGCTTCCGAGCACCAGTTCGGAGCAGTACGAGGACATGTTGGTTGGACAGCTTGCCCGCTACAAGGACGGAAAAGACGAGTCCCCTGACGGGCGGAGCGGGAAGAAATGCGAACGGCTGGTTGTGTTCGTTGATGATTTGGACAGGTTGTCGGCGGAAGAGATGGTGCTCGGCCTGGATGGCGTGCGCACGTTCATGGAGATTCCGAAAGGTCGCCTTCCGAACGGACTGGGTCTGGTATTCGTTATTTCATGCGACGAAGGGAAGATTGCGGATGCGCTGGCCAAAGGCCGGCGCTCGGCCGACTTGCCCGCGACAGTGTTCAACCGCTTTGATGCCCGACGATATCTCGACCGGATCTTCCAGTTTCGCCTGGAGATTCCACCGTCACCGCGTAACGACATGCGAGACTTTGCTACCCGGAAGCTGGAAAGCATGGGGGGCGTTGCGGCCGATCTCGCAGCGCGCGGCGTACCTCTGGCGCCCGTTGTTGACCGAATGATTCACACGGGCGTGCAGGATCCGCGAAATGCGCTGCAGATCGTCAACGCGTTCGAGCAGTCGTGGTGGCTGGCAAAGAAGCGTGAAGCCGACGGGGTAGGCAGCGATCGTGCCGGTGGGTTGCACGAAGGGGCCGTCACCGATCATCCCATATCGCTAGGCGCGCTTTCAGCCCTGAAGGTGAGCTTTCCAGATTTTTATCGCGAGCTGCAGGACGACCCTGAGCTTCTCTTTCACTTCACAGAAGTTGTCGTGAGAGGGCAAAGTCTGTCGGAGCGGCCGGAATCCATCCGGCGAATCCTCACCGACAAATACCTGTCCGAGCCCGCGTTGGGTGGACAGCAGGCTGCCACCGAACAGAAACCGCAACTGCGACCGGAATACCGGCCACTACGTCAGTTTCTCGCCGGGCTCGTAGGTGTTCGATGGCCCCAGCCACTGGAAAGCTTGCTACTGCTTTCCGAAGACCCCATCTCCCGACGGCTGGGACCCAAGATTGCCCCCTTGCGAAACGCATTCATATCCGGCGACACAAATGGAGTTCTGGAGGGACTGGGCAGGCACCATGATGTTTCGCCGTTGAGCTTGGAACAGGCAAAGAACCTTTACAACCTCTTTGAGGATATGAGAGGCGAAACGGAAGCACGCCGCACGAATGGCGCACGCGTGATGGCAGACGTAATCGAGCGGATTCCAGACCCACCTCTCACACAGGTGCTAAACGAGCTTTGCAGGACGCTTGACGACAGTCCGGACCTGCGTGCGCAACTGGGACCTGCACGAATCAAGGGGCTGCTCGCCAAAGCGTCAGGCTCCGACCAACGCGCCGTGACTTCCCGACTCGTTGGCGACGCGATGGTGGACGACGACCTGGGCCTCAAGCTTGACTCTGGCCAAACGCCAAACCTGGACGAGGCAGTCGGGATGGTGAAAATCATTGTTGCGCTTGCCATCCGTGTGCGTGCGCAACAGGGTCTGGAAGCGAGGGAAGATGCCCTGTTCCTGGACTGGTTGCTGGCCCGAAATGTTCGTGTTCGCAACGCATCCCGACAGCTTGGTTTTGATGAGCTGGAGGGCTGGCTCTCCGTGGACACAGGTAGCATCGCCAGCTCTCTTGGGACGCGCTACGTGGACGCGCTCGCCAGTGAGCTAGATAAGGAGGAGCCAGCGACATTCGACATCGATGCCGCGACGCAACGTGCTGGCGGCGTGTTCTCGGCACAGATGACGCTCGGAGAGGAGGCACGGCGCGCAACGTGGCCGATCGTCTGCCGGTTTATGGAGCTCACCCAGCCAATTGCAGTAAGAACCGCCTGGCAGGTCGCCGTATCAAACGAGGGGCTCGCCACGAATGTCGAAATCTCGTCATTCGTCAACGCCTTCGCTGCCCGCCTGCTGCACGACCTCACAGACAACAGTTCTGAGGTCGACGTTCGTGAGGCGTTCCCCGAGTTGATGAAGCTGGTTGTCGCGCGGATTGAGTCGCTCGACGATAGCGCGCTGCAGAGTCTGGTTGAGCTTG
The DNA here is from genome assembly GCF_017104985.1 of Paraburkholderia sp. Ac-20342. NCBI lineage: Bacteria > Pseudomonadati > Pseudomonadota > Betaproteobacteria > Burkholderiales > Burkholderiaceae > Paraburkholderia > Paraburkholderia sp. Ac-20342. The sequence goes on from NZ_JAAGPQ010000008.1 coordinate 13,752, forward strand.
CAACAGCGTGGAGTCGCAACGATGCTCACGCCCGGTTCGCGTGCGACGTCGTCTCTCAACTGCGTCGGGTGAACAAGACCAAGGCCACGGCAGTGTTGACCACCTGGGCACCGCGGGTTATTTCGGACCTCCCGCTGCCGTGTCTTGAGATGCTGACGGAGCTTCTGCCCGGAGAAGATGACAGCCTCAAGGCCTCAGCCGTGAACACAGTGACCACCATACTGAACAAGGAACCGATTAACGATGCCATGTCAGCCCGTTACTCAACCTTCGTCACGGGGCTTCCCGCTTCCAGCTGGGACAAGGCGCCATTCAAGCCGCACCTAGACAGTGCCTTGAGCAATCTCGCCAACCGGAGCGCGAACGAGAGCTATCTTAGAGCGATCTTCCCCCCCATCGCAACAGTGCTTGCCCATGCAACACCCTCCACGCTTGGAAGCTCGCTGCAGCAGCTCTTCCAGCAGGCCAAAAACCATCCGGGTCACTACGCGTTGCTACATCGACAGATGGTCGGTCGCTGGCCTGCGTCGGCCCCGACGATTGCGCCGTACGACCCCTCTGTCTTGTTTGAAGAGGCCTGTGCCACTTCAATCAGCCAGGCGGCCACCGTGAAAGACGATGTGCTCGCCTCCGTTTCCGATATGTTCGACCGCGGTGTGGTCGGGCAGGACAAGCGCGCGCGTCTCATCGAGACCGCATGCGCCCTCTGGAAGGTCGAGCCGCGACTTGCGCTACCGTTCGTCCGTCGATATCCGGGCCTGTCGGTCGAGCAGATTGATGCGCTTGTGAGCACGTTGAAAACCAGCGAGCCGGAGCAGATAGCGACACTGAACGAGGCATGGCAGATCGTGTCACGACACATCGCGGATGATGCGCGTCGGGCGGTTACCGTTGCGCTGCTTCGTCGCGGAGCCATTCAGGCCAGTGGGGACGCAGACCTAGCCTTGAATGTATGGCTTTCTGCTCAGGATGACAGCGGACGTGCGTTGCTGAACGACTTGCTCGTCGATTCCACAATTGCTGATGAACAACGAACAAGACTCTGGCGACAAGCCATCTCACGCTCTCAGATATTTGGCAAAGGTTTTTTTGTTGACGCAATTCCACGTTCCTTGGGCGTGCAGAACAGCGAGGCCACCTCGGCCGCCATTTTCGACAGCGAACAGACCATTGAGAAGCTGATGCACGATGGCGAGTCACGTTCGGATCTAGCCCGTGGCCTGATGGGCCGGTTCCACGAGTTCGGAACGGAAACGATCAAGGGCGGCGCAAGTGCAATGGCAAATCGGCTGGTTGGCAACGTTGCGCTGAAAGGGTTGAGCATCGAGAGTCTAACGACAAACGATGTTGCAATTCTCTCTGGCGCTTTTGGATCGTCCAAGGAGCTAGACCGGATCGGAGACAGGATCCATAAGGACACTTAGAAGCGTGCTGGCTCTCGCAAGCTGTTCGCAACTTTATCTGATCGTCCGAGCCAATCCGGTTTGTTAGAAACCAGATTGGCTCGTTAAACCATGGGATAGTCACAGCACGTTAGAGTCAGGTCCATCGACAGTCATATCGGCCGCCACTGCCTGCTGTTTCTTCTGACAAGCCTTGCGCTTCTCACCTTGCTCTGCGATGTACAGCGTGAGTTCTCTTTCCAAATCAACATCCGTCACGCCGGGATCCCACGACGCAACGCCGTGCTTCGCACGCGTCAAACGTGAAAGTTCGAGCGCCCGTTTCGCCGCTTTTGCACACTCGAATTCCACCTCAGCGCACCAATCGAGCGGATCACCATACTCCCATTCCGCAGCCAAGGACTGACGAACCGAATGCAGCGTGGCCGGAAACTCCCGGAGTTGCGAGGCCACCTTGTGATTCAGCCATTTCCAGTCAATCGGCTCCGGAAATGTGAATTCGACAACGGAAACGCCTTTGAGCGAAGCATAGCTTTGCTCGCGTGAGGCCTCCTGCCTCGCCCAATCTGCCCGATGCATCATCAAACGTGCGTCCCGCGAATAGCTCTCCAGCGAAATGGCCACGGTCAACGCCACATGCCGCACTTCGCGCCTGGTGGTCCTGGCTTCCCGAACGCCATTCCAGCCCAGCGTGATAACCGAACTGATGATGCTTGCGATACCCCCAACTTTCAGCAGATCCATCCAGCCGCTCTGCTTCAGATACCCAATCCACTGAAGCGCCATATCCGCTCCCCTGTTTTCACGTCGCTAACAGTATAAGGGGCGCCTGGTCTCTAGCCGTCCGCCACGCTCCCGAGAAAACGCTATTCACCTCGTTGACGCCCAAAGCCTAATTAATTTCGTACTTGCGACTAACCTCGCAGGCAAATCCTATATCACTCAATTACTTGCGGTTTCGTCCATCAAGTTATCCACAGCATTGCCCCCAAAAACTGTGAATAAGCGAGGCTTCGCCGTTCCTCCCGGTCGGACTCGTGCTTAGGCATCTGCCCGGCACCCGGTTTCCTGCCCTGTCCCGCGACCGTAGTCGAAGGCGGGGCGGCATCAAGGGGCGAGGGACCGTGTTGCCCGCACCATCCCTCGCCTTTTTCCTTGACACCGCCCCGCCTTCGACTCCTTGAGTCGCACGGGCAGGAAACCGGGTGCCAGGCAAAAGCAGAGGCCAACCCCGAGTTCCACCGGGAAGGTTTCGCACGCAAGTGGCAAGACCATCTCACAGCCCGTCATTCAACCCTCTTGCTGTGGAGATTGTCATGCAACTCGCTTCCTCTTTCCGTTACGGCTCCCCGATACTCCGCGCCGACTCACCCCTGTCGGACGACCAGATCCATCGTGTTGCCCCGTCCATCTTCGCGGACAGCAAGCACGAAAGCCGCTCGGAACGCTACACCTACATTCCGACCATCGACGTGCTGCGCGGCCTGCGTAATGAAGGTTTCCAGCCGTTCATGGTCTGCCAGACGCGCGTGCGCGACGAAGGCAAGCGCGAGTACACGAAACACATGCTGCGGCTTCGCCACGCCGACCAGATCATCGGCGACGAAGCCAACGAAATCGTGCTGCTGAACTCGCACGACGGCACAAGCAGTTACCAGATGCTCGCGGGCGTGCTGCGCTTCGTCTGCCAGAACGGCATGGTGGCCGGCGACAACATCCGGGACATCCGCGTGCCGCACAAGGGCAACATCGTCCAGAACGTCATCAACGGCGCATTCGACGCGCTCGACGGCTTCGACCTGATCCGCGAGCAGAAGGACGGCATGCGCGCCGTCGAACTAAACCGCGACGAACAGCAGGCGTTCGCACGCTGCGCGCTCGCGCTGCGCTACGACCCGACCAACGCCGAGGCACCGGCACCGGTCACCGAAAGCCAGCTACTGGCTCCGCGCCGCTTCGAGGATCGCCGCGACGACCTCTGGACGGTCTTCAACCGCGTACAGGAAAACATGACCAAGGGCGGCCTGCGCGGACGCTCAAGTAACGGACGTGCTGTATCCACACGCCCCATAACAAGCATCGACCAGAACGTGAAGCTCAACCGCTCGCTGTGGATGCTCGCTGACGCTATGCGTCAGATGAAGGCGTAAGCGCTCCGGGGGCGGCGCTATTCGCCGCCCTGCCACCTCATTCCGTCAGGAACGCTGTCCGGGTCATGTCCTGACGGAATACGGTAGCAACCCCGACCCGGAACCTTCCATCTTTCTGGAGTCAATCATGCACGCCCAAGTCGAAACCATCACGGCAGACATCGCCGAAACGACTACCATGCTCGAGACCCACTTCGGCAACGAGCAGCCCATCGTCACCGTTCCGTATTCCAGCCTGCGCCGCTCGCCGCTGAATGCGCGCACGAAGCCCCTGTCGGGGATTCCCGGCCTCGCCGCCAACATCCGCGCAAAGGGTCTGCTGCAAAACCTTGTCGTCCACGAAATGAAGGGAACGCGGGGCAAGCAACGCCGATATGGTGTCTGCGCGGGTCAGCGCCGCGAAGCCGCACTCGACCTGCTGTACGAGCAGAAGCATATCGCCGCCGACTATCCGGTGCCGGTACGAATCGTCAGCGAAGGCGAAGCCCTCGCGATTTCTCTGATCGAAAACAGCGAGCGCGAAGGACTCGATCCGTTCGACGTGCTGCGCTCGTACCGGATGCTGGCCGAGGAAGGCCGCAGCGTCGACTATATCGCCGCGCTGTTCTCCGCGTCGCCGCTCACCGTCAAGCGGCGCATGAAGCTCGCCAACGTATCGCCCAAGTTGCTCGGCCTGTTGCGCGAGGACAGCATCACGCTCGACCAGTTGGCCGCGCTCGCCCTTTCTGACGATCACGAAATGCAGGAACTGATCTGGTCGGAAGCGAACGAGTGGCAACGTCAGCCGAACTACCTGCGGCAAGCAATCACACGCGCCGAAATCGACGCAAGCCGCAGCCGCCTCGTGCGCTTCGTCGGTCTCTCCGCCTATGAGGCAGCGGGCGGCTATGTACGCCGCGATCTGTTCAGCGACGACGAGAACGCCGGATTCATTGCCGACACGGAACTGCTGCAGCGTCTTGCGGGCGAAAAACTCGAAGCCGTGGCCGGGGAAGTCCGCGCCGAGGGTTGGAACTGGACCGAGACACGCGTGGAGCGTGACGTCATCGAACTGAACCGCTACCACAGGCTCGATCCGCTCAACCGTCCGTATACCGGGGACGAGCAGCGCGAGATCTACGCACTGACGGCGCGGCAGGACGAACTCGCGGAACAATACGATGCCCTTGCAGAGGACGACGAGAACGCCTATGAAGAAGGCGAACGGATCGAGGCCGAACTGAACAGCGTTACCGCTGCGATTCGGGCAATCGAAACGCGCACGCTGACGTGGGATGCAGAGCAGATGGCCGAAGCAGGTGCGTTCATCATCCTCGACCCGCAGGGCAACCTGACCATCGAGCGCGGGTTGATTCGCCGCGACGGGAATGCCACGCACGATACGGCGGTAACTACCGTGGGACAGGCTGTCGCCACGCTCAACGAGGCCAACCGGAAACCGGAGCCGGTACACAGCGCGAAGCTCTGCCAGCGTCTGACCGCCCACCGCACCGCAGCCCTCCACGCGGAACTGATCGCGCAGCCGTCCGTCGCGCTCGCAGCGCTGCTGTTCCGGCTCGTGCCGGTCGCCTTCCCCGAGCGGTACGGTGTCGGGCCAAGCCGCGACTATCTGGAGCTTAACGCCACCAGCAACCACGATGCACTGCTGAAAGCCGCCGATGACCTGTCCGCCAGTACCGCATGGGACGTCATCGACGCACAGCGCCAGCAATGGCTCGCCGCCCTTCCCCGCAATCTGGCTGCCCTGCTGCCGTGGCTGACCGGACAGGACGCCGGTACAACGCTGCTCGATCTGCTGGCGTTCTGCACCGGCACCCTGCTCGACGGGGTCACCGGCACGGAAGGACCGCACGCGATCAACGCCCTGAGCAATGCGCTGCACCTCGACATGGCCCGGTACTGGACGCCGACCCGCGCGACGTATTTCGATCACGTCAGCAAATCGCGTATCGTGGACGTAGCCATGCAAGCGGTGTCGCCCAAGGTCGCCCTCGACCTCAGCAAGATGAAGAAGGGCGACGCCTCAGCCACTGCCGAAATGCGGCTGGCGAAGTCCGACTGGCTCCCGGAAATCCTCACTGATCGGGAAGTGCCGCCTGTCCGTGCGCTCGGCGTACACAGCACGCCGGACGATGACGCGGACGAGGACGAAGCCGGCGCCGAGGAAGCAGAGGCACAGCCTGATGCGGAATCGGCCGACGAAAGCCGTACAGCATGGCCTTATCCGACCGCAGCAAATATGGCAAATACGGAAACCACGCAGCGCACCGCGTGATTGACCACTTCCTGCCTGTGCTCTGGCACAGGCAGGAAGCGCACTTTACCGTGCGTGTTCCCCTACCCAGAACGCAACGGCAACCATCACGGCGAACAGACCGATCACGACGGACAACAGATAACCTAGTCTGCGTGTCAGGCGCTGCCCAGATGCATCAATATTCTCCTGCGCCTGTCTGGCAGCAGACTCCATCGTCCGCTCAAACAGCCTCGCGACCTCATTCAGCCGCTCCCGCTGTTCCCGTGCCGCCACCGCTGCCGCACCGACAAGCCTGTTCCCGGCAACGCGCGCAACCTGGTTCGCCATCCGTTCAGCGAGCGAAGTCATCGATGCCGTGTTGAGTTCTGCCAGTGCTGCCTGATACCTCGCTTCGTGTTCCCGGATCATGCTCTCAGCCAACTGGATCGTGGCCTTGCAGCGCGCAAGCGCGTCGCGATGCTGGCGCATCAAGGCATCGGTCACCTCCCCTGCCTCCCGGCGCACGGCATCGAAACCGCCGTCTCCGGCCCTGCGGATGCGATCCGGCATCGCCTCGTAAAGCCGCGCGTAGTATTCGAGCACGGCGATCATCGACCAGAGCGCATCGTTGTCGCGCAGGTTCAGCGCCCCGGACATCCGGCGCATGCGCAGCAGACTCGTATCGTCGGGCATCTCGCCCGTGACATCGAGAAACAGACGGGCGAGCGCATCAGGCGACTTCGCCCGCCGGTTACGCATTGGCCGTTACCTTGGCAAACATGGCATCGCACAACGAACGCCAGCGCAACAGTTCGACCCGTTCACCGATATGCATCGTCTCTGCTGCCTTGCGGATCGACATACGCTGACTGCGAAGCTCGTCGGCGACGCGATCCGCGAGATCGGGAAAATCCAGCGAATGGCCGTGCAATTCGACAGAACGGCGAAGCTGCGACCCCTGATACAGGGTGAATTTTTCTGCTGGGCCGAAATAGCCGTTGCGCACGACATTCATCACCGCGTCTGGAAACGTCCGGTTGAAAGCGTTCAGCAGTTCAAGGCTGTCGCGTTGCCGGTTGATCACCCACAGAACCACAAGCTGACGCCGAAGCTCGCCAAGCGCACCGGCCAGTGTCGCGCCGAACTGCTCGACACCCGTCTGGCTCCGCGCCGCCGTGTTCACAACGATTGCTGCATCCCGGTGCTCGTCGCAGTAATTGACGAGTCCGATCCAGCCGTTTGCATCGTCCAGGTTATATGCGATGCAATGCATCTCGTCCTGAACTGCTTTCATCACGTCTGGATTTGAGGTATCGGTTTCCACCAGCGCCGCATGGATATCTCGCCGCAGCAAATAATCGGCCAGGGCGAGCGCAACAAAGCTCTTGCCCACGCCGCCCTTGCTGCCACCAACGAGATAGATGGGGTAAGTCGTCGTATCCATTTGAATCCTCTAAAGGTTCTCGGTGTCGGGCGTAATCTCGAATGAGTACGCGTCACGCATCACCATGGTTGCCGGCTTGTTGACCACCTTTCCCCCATCCTGCTTTTGATTCTCCCGGACTATCTCCACGCGCGGTACGTCGCCCTTGCTTGCCTTCTTCGAGCGAGGCGATGGTGCGGCACTGTCTCGTGCGGACTCCTTTACCGTCTGTCGAGCCGGCCGGCTTTTCTTCGACGGGTATAGTGCGTATTTGATGGAGCCGACACTAAAATCGACACCCTTTTCCTTCGCATGCTCGACGATTTCCTCCAGCGTATATCCCTTCTCTCTCACCGCGCTGATAACCACGCGCATCTCTTTCATCGCGTCGGTAATCGAGAGACGCTGCTCCGCCTCTGGCTTGATCGGCAGTGATTCGAGAGAATGGACAAGCTCATCCCATTGCGCCCGAGTGTAGCTTTTCGCAACCGGCATGGCTCGCTCCGTCGTGCTTTCTTCTCCCCATCTTGTTCACTTGGGAAAGGGCCGTCAATACCTGTTTTCGACCGAAATTTTGCTATCGGAACATCATGGAATTAACCGGATTGCGTCGGAATAAAGGAAATATTTTGGATGTGTCGGACACGAGCAACGGACCCGGATCGATGTCCATAAAACGCGTCGAAAGGGTACCGGGCAGACTTCATAACGGCGCAAGTACAGAGCGATCACAGCCAGCAGGCGTAAGCGTTGCTTCACCACCGTCTGTTCATAGGTGCGCTCAATCGGCAACCTAGTTCCCACCAAATCAAGTGGGAACTAGAACGATGGAAACGAAGGCGGTAGGCCGACGACTGGGATCCAAGAACTACTCGAAGGCATTCCGGGCGATGGTCGTAGCGCAATCAAACGATCCGGCCCGTTCGATCGCGGACGTAGCACAGGAGCACGGTTTGAATGCCAACATGATTGCGCGCTGGCGTCGTGCTCATGAGCGCGCTCAATCGATTACGCAGGCTCAGCGCACTGAGACGTTCATTCCTGTGCATTTGCCGGTGCCAGCACAATTGCCGTCGAGTATCGTCGTCGAGTGCGGCGCCGTGCGAGTCCGCTTTGATGGACCACCTGACCTGAGCGCGCTTCGGACGGTACTGGCAACGTTGCGGTCGTCGTCGTGATTGGCCTCCCATCAGGAACGCGCGTCTGGCTGGCTGCCGGTGTAACTGATATGCGGGCCGGGTTCAACAGTCTCGCGGCCAAGGTGCAGACCGTGCTTGAGCGAGATCCGTTCTGCGGGCACGTCTTCGTGTTTCGTGGCAAGCGCGGCGACCTGCTCAAGGTGCTGTGGTGGAGTGGCGATGGCATGTGCCTGCTGATGAAGCGACTCGAGAAGGGGCGCTTCGTATGGCCTCAAGCCGACAGTGGCGCTATTTGCCTGAGCCCTGCGCAACTATCAATGCTGCTGGAAGGCATCGACTGGCGGCAACCGACGAGAACGGCACGACCGACCTCAGCGTTGTAAACGTCGTTGCCGGCGCGTAAACTGCCTGCATGACGCGCGCGAACCCACTTCCCGACGATGTCGAAACGCTGAAGGCCATGCTGCTCAGCCGGGAAGCGGCGCTTCGCGAGCGCGACGCTCAGGTGCTCAAACTGCAGGAAACGGTCGACTCGCAACAAGCCGCGTTGGCTTCGCGCGCAGCCGAAGTTGAACACCTGAAGCTGCTCATTGCCAAGCTGCGCCGTATGCAGTTCGGTCGCAAGTCGGAGAAGCTGGACCGTCAGATCGAGCAACTCGAGCTGCGTCTCGAAGAGCTTGAGGCCGACGAAGGCGCGGCACCGGTCGAAATCCCGAAGACGCCGCGCACGGCTGTGGAACACGCACCGCGCAAGCCACTGCCCGATCATCTGCCGCGAACGATCCAGACGCACTTGCCCGAGTCCGCCGGGAAGTGCACGCAGTGCGGTGGCCTTATGAAGTCGCTGGGCGAAGACGTCGCCGAACAACTTGAGTACGTACCCGCCAGCTTCCGGGTCATCCGTCATGTGCGCCCGAAGTTTGCCTGCGTGTGTTGCGACCACATCTCTCAGGCGCCTGCACCGAGCCGCCCCATCGGACGCGGTCTCGCTGGTCCAGGGCTGCTGGCGCACGTGCTGGTCTCGAAGTTCGCAGACCACATACCGCTTTACCGGCAGTCAGTCATGTACGCGCGAGAAGGCGTCGAGCTTGATCGCTCGCTGCTTGCGAAGTGGGTCGGTCACGCAGCGACGCTGCTGCAACCGCTCGTTGAAACACTGCGTCGTCACGTGATGTCGGCGACGAAACTGCACGCCGACGACACGCCGGTTCCAGTGCTTGCTCCGGGCAACGGCAAGACGAAGACGGGTCGCTTGTGGGTGTACGTGCGCGATGATCGTGCGTCAGCCGACATCACACCACCGGCGGTGTGGTTCGCCTATACGCCAGATCGCAAGGGTATCCATCCGCAGCAGCACCTCGGGTCGTTCAACGGTACGCTGCAAGCCGATGCATACGGTGGCTATCAGGCCATCTACGAAACCGGACGCGTTACGGAGGCGGCTTGCTGGGCGCACGCCCGACGCCAGTTCTATGAATTGCACGCAGCGCGCCCCAATGCGTTGAACACCGAAGCGCTCGAGCATATCGGCGCGCTATACCGGATTGAGGAAACGATCAGGGGCCAACCGCCCGACCAGCGCCACGCGTATCGCCAGGAACACGCGCGGCCGTTACTTGACCGATTCCATGCGTGGCTCACAACGACGCTCGAAACACTCTCGCGCAAATCTGACACGAGTCAGGCGATCTTGTATGCGTTGAACCGGTGGGAAGCGCTCACACGCTACCGCGATGATGGCCAGCTCGAAATCGATAACCTGCCAGTCGAGCGCGCGCTACGCGGGGTGGCCATCGGTCGACGCAACTATCTGTTCGCTGGAGCAGACTCTGGCGGCGAACGTGCCGCCGCCATCTACAGCCTGGTGGGCACCGCAAAACTAAATGGCATCGATCCTGAGGCGTATCTGCGCTTAGTGCTCGCACGCATCGCCGATCATGCGATCAATCGCATTGACGAACTCACACCGTGGGCCGTCGCCGATCAGCTCCGCAGCCCCTCCTGACAATCACGATCCCCCGTCAAGACGTCGCTGCTGCCACGCTTACCAGCAGGCTGAATCGTTCCGGACATCAGGACGCACACGATGTGACTGCGCGCCGACAGCGACACGATGGGCTCGCAGACGATACCCGTCACCCCACGAACGCCCGATAGCCCGCTTGCATACTCTCGGGAATGACCGTGCAGACTTCAGATAATCAACGAACAGCCGAAGCAGGATCGATTTCACCGATTCAGAGCGCGCGCCTGCCGACTCCGGCCGCAGCCCTCGTGAACATTTGGCAGTCAGCTATCGGCGATATACCAAACCACTAAGCAGAAAGCGATCTGCCCGGTATGCGGATTCGATCAATCGACGTCCCGGACTCACGAGGTGAAGTACGCGGTCACGCAACAGAAGACCAGCGGACTCGTGAGGCGTATCCAGCCGACACCTCCGGCTACCTCACGGAAATTTCCAGTCGACCGCGCCGAAAGCGTTTAGACGATGGCATTAAAAACGACATTGAAACGAGGGATGGCAGGATAGGCTTGCGCCGGGATTCGGCGCCGTGCGCGTGCTGCAATGCCAATAGCCCGTGAAACGCACCGTTCTGCCTGGGCCAAGCTCTGCCTCTCGTGTTTCAGCACCTGGGCGAAACGCAGTCCGGCACATCTACCGCTTACCCGCCTGCCGGAGCGACGGTTATATGGAGGCTAGCCTTCAGCGGTCGCGCTCGGGTCCGGTGCCATGATAGGCCAAGGCTTACCGGACGCAAGATCGGGATGGCGTGGCTCGGACATAGGCATGCCACGCTCGTCCCTTATTGTGTCGATGGTGTTCAGGCAGCGCGCGGCAGCATCCGTTGGGCCGCCGTCCCTCGTCTCTGCAAGCAGTTTCTTTCTAAGTTCGGGGACAGGAACAGAGACGACGTTGTAAGCGCCGCTCCAATTCTCAACGGGAACGTGTTCGGTGACGGCGTTCTCTATCGAGCGCCACCCTAACAAGGACTGGTTCTGTTTGTTCTCAATGTCGGTCAGGAGCAGAATTCCCTCAACATCGGGACTTTCCGCGACTGCCCGCGCCAGCAGCACAAGCGCCTGCGACATTGCCTCGTCTTTCAATAGTCCGTATACGTGCCTGCGGACTTCAGGGAATTTGGCAATCAACGCGGCGAGTTCCCTCGCCTGGCGCCAATGGTCAAACGACTTGCCGTGAAGAGTGCCATTCGCCGTCAAGTCGATGAGGCGGAGTGCGGAAGATGTGGTGCCGAACTTCAGGGCAGTTTCGCGCCATCGATAATTTTGATAAAAGCGCGGGTCGTCCGCGGCGAGCTTGAACAAGATTTCCTCCCCCTCCTCTGAGGGGGTTTCGGCGAGACAGCCAATCATTTCTTCAAAGAATCCGGGATGGCGCAGGGTCGCAGGCATTTCACGTACGACCTCAAGCGTGTCTGCTGGGCGATTCGTGAATGGCAATAACCGCAGCCATTCGCGCAGCTCGTAGCCGTCGCTTTGCGTGAGTATCCACGGTTCCTTCTTCGCGGCCTCGAATGTTTCTGCGATGCCGCTAACGACAAGCTTGCTGTCGATCTCCTCGCCCGACAAGATGAGGCTCAGGAGCAGTTTGGAGCGTTCTCGCCGGGAAGACAGGGCGAGAAGCGTTTCGATCGTTGTTTTGCGCTGGCCGTGTGGCAGGCGCGCTGCGACGATGCCGAGTGAAACCGCAAGTTTCTTCTGCTCGTCGGTTGCGCCGTCCGCGATCAACGGCCCAATCGCAGTGAAAATAGCTTCCGATTCCACCGACGTCTCGGTGGGGTCGGTGGTACGTGCCGCGCGCTTTTCCTTCACACAGCTGAAATCCACGCTGCCGAAGAACCCCTTGTCGCGTGGTGGTTCGTTTGCGGTTTCCCATTGCGAGGCAAGAACCCTAGCCGCGAGCTCTCCGAAGTGCGGATCGGCGAGATATTCGCGCATGAGCGCGGCGGTCTCCGGCGCGGTGATCGCGAGAAACGCGCGCTGATACTCGTGCGTCATCGGCTGGCGTGCCTCATTGACAGCATTGCCCTGTCGCCAGCCTGCGGCTTCGGCCTCTTCTCTGAAGGCGCGGTAGCGTCGAAGATTTTCATCCAGCAGCTGCTTCAGCAGCGGCAGCAGGCTCGGGTCCGGAGCGTGGCTGGCGAGCGTTGCGATCGCCGCCAATTGCCATCGTTCTGCGATGCCAGAGACCAACATACGGTCGCCCCAGTCTGCAATAAGCGTGCGGATCGCTACGAGTCCTTCCGCATTGAAGGGCCTGGAGCTATCGGTTTCACCATTGGAATGACGTGACAGCCGCTCAGCCAACCGTGCCATCTGCTCGCTGTTTGCCTGCGCTGAACGAGCTTGCACTGCGGCGACGAGGCTCGCACCCGGCACGTGGGCAATGCGGGCTTGAATTTGGTTATAACGGTCGGCCGCCCTTTTGTTGTACGTGCCGTCTGAGTGGCGTAACCGCGTCGCGACATCCAATAGTGCGTCAACCAGGCGGCCTGTAGCCTGTGGACCGAGGACAGATGCGGCCGCTTCCGCACGGTCGTCGCGAACCGGGCCTTCCGCTAGCGCGAGCTGCAGCAGCGTGTCGTCCTCGAAGCTGTACCCCGCCGAAGTGAGAATGTCGTCTGCGCCATAGAACAACGTGCGGCCTGTCCGCACGCGGGCCAGCAGACCTTCAGCCACGGCACGGGGATACCGATTGCGCGCTTCATAGACGAGATGCACTACCGCATCCTGGCTGTTCTCGACTGCCATCTCGCTGATGATGGCTACGAGGTCTGCGCTCCTGTCCTGACCGTCGCCGGCAAAAACGATCGTGCGCAGTCGATCGTAAGCTGACTCGCATTCCTTGGCCTGCCTCTCATGAGCAGCTGCAATCCCTTGCCTTACGCGCTCGTCGCTTACCTCATCAATGAGGTCTTTTCGAACCAGTAAGTCGAAGGTCGATTCTTTCGCCTCTTTCAGCAGTACGGCAAGGTGGTGATCAGCGCGACGAAACGCCAGTGCTTCGGCCACTGAAGCCTGCACTTCAGGGTCTGGATCATCTTTCGCGATCGCAATCGCGAGATCGAGGCCATCCATCTCGCTGTGCGACGCCATTTCAGACAAGAGGACCAACCGTGGCTGTGGCGGTAAAATCTTGATGCGCTTCACCGCGTCCGGCCCAAGCAAGGGAGGACGGAATCGCCTGCAATTGCGCAGCGCCTTGAGACTTACCTGATCGTTTTCATGCGTAATGAGTGGCCAGACGCGATCGAGGAATTCGGGGCGCCCCGAGTTCATCATGAAGCGCAACGCGCGGTCGCATTTTCCCGGCGCGTGCCAGTGTTCGACTCGCTCTTGGATGGTCGAGGCGATGGAAGCCCAGACGTCGTCCGTCGCTCGATATATCATCTCGGCCGCAAGGAGCGGATCGACCTCGAAAGCGGCAAGAATGGCCGCTCCGCAAGCAGCCTTTTCGGGCACTTCGCCGCGCGCCATGCGTTCGACGGCGAAGAGAATCGCTTCTTCCCATACGGGGAAATTGAAGATTTCCGCTTTCAGAGTTTCGAGCCCCGCCATGACTAAAACGTTCGCCATGATCTGCCGCTCCACCCAGTGAGAGGCGTACCATTCCTGAAACTGCTGGTGCTGGAACGACACACCGGGCGTATCGCCCGCGCGCATGAGCACGTGGTTGTCGACCAGGACTTCAAGGACGGCGTCGGGTTCGGGCTTGGCCGCGATTTGCCCGTTCGCGACGAGCAGTGTTGCCGTTTCGGAAAGCGAGCGCCGCGCGCTGTAATCTGTGATGGCCGTGTTCGCTGTTTGCGTGGCGAAGACGGCCAAACTGTCCAGAAAGTCCTGCTGGAAGCCCCTCGCCACAGCTCGCAACGCCTCAGCGCGGCGCGCGTCTTTCTCGTGAGCCGCCACAAACCGTCGCAAGACTTCTTCCTTGGTTGTAGGAAACGGCGCGCCGTCTGGTAGAGAGAGCACGGCGATGAGATAGAGCGGAATTGAGACCAGCTCGCGCACGCCCGCCGTACGCCAAGCTTGATCGACAATCTTCGCGCCCGCATCGCCGCGCATCGCCTTGGCGATTTCCATTTGCTGCTCGTCGTTTAGCGACAGCAGCTCGACGAGTTTTCCGGGAAACGGAACATCGAGGACTTGCTTGCGTGTCGAAACGACGAGGCCAAGTTGGGGCAATGCCGCTTTAAGTGCTTCCACCTGAACTCGCGCACGCTCGCGCGCGACTGCGTCCAGCTCGTTCCAGCCATCGAGCAACAGCACGACACCGGGTACGGCCGCAGCGACACGGAAATCGACTTCTGAAATATCGCGAAACGCCGGGCGTTTCAGGATCGAGTCCAGTATCGCGATGTTCTCAGTCGCCCAATCGCCTAGAGGAATGACTACGGGTATGCCGCTGTCGCTGGCCAAAACGCCATCGGCAATCTGAAACAAAGTCGTTGTTTTGCCCATTCCGGGCGACGCGACGAGGATCAGGTCGTCGAACGTCCTAACGGCGCTGGCGAGCGCGGTCGTCATCGCGGATGTGTCGTAGCCGTCTACCTTTACCGTCAGCGCAACGGATGTGCGCGGCCACTTTGCCGTTCTCCGAAATGTCGCAAGATCAGCCTCGGCGGCACGGCGGAGTCGAGTATGCGAGTCGTCTTGCGGCGGAGACGCCAGCACTGGCAGCGCTTCGTTCCGCAGCACGCGTCGCCACGAGTCTTCTTCTGCCAGTTTCTTCCACTCGCGCAAACGTTCGGCGGTAAATTCCCTTACATCGGAGTCAACGGCCTTGCCGTGATCGCGACACAGCCAAATGCCATTGTTCGCAGAACTGCGTTCGTCCGCGGACATCGAAGCGTCGTAACGCGGACCGCCGGGAGCGGCGGCACAGATGTGTGCCGCTGTACCGATGTTGATCTCGCCCGTCCCATCCGCGGTTGCTCCTACCGTTGGCGTACGGCAAGTTGGAAAGGAGCAAAGCCAGCCCGCGCGCTTCGCGATCTGCAGCGCCGTCGTCTTTGAGAAATCGTCTCTGCGTCTGTTCGTCACGGACTAGATACTCGAACGTTCCACCAACTTGCCGGAGCAGCACGCTCGAAATATATCACTTCGGCGTTGCAGCCGGCCCTGACGCGGAACATCGTCGGAAGCTTGCGTATCGCCACGCCCTGCGAACAAGTCCGTTGATGGGAATAGGGTGGGTTGTGCGGATGAACCAAGGATGCACACGCGGCTCGCCTACAGGTCAAGTACATACGACCCCTACGCCTCTTTTCAAGGCATCGTACGAATATCACGCTTGATCGGACGACCGCTGTGCAACCGAAAGTCGCCATTTGCACAACCGCCGGACAAGCAGCAGAGAAGGGTCGCTTGCCGCCGTTTGCCTCGAAAATGGTGAAACCTTTTGCGACCTGATCTGACTGTGTCTATCAGATCAGGTCCGACTTGTACACCTGACGCAGGCGAAGTCTATACCTAGATTGGCGTTTGCTCATCAAGCGCAGGCTTCGTGGTCTCTTTCGCTTCGCTGAGGAGTTCGCCCCGATCCAAGATGTATTCCGAGCGCCGGTCCAAGTCGTTCGGAAAGAAGCGCATGCGTAAGCAGAGAATCCAGTTTGGCCACGAACTAAAGACGAACCGGTCGAGGTAGTAGTTTGCAAGTATCGCGTGTTCCACGCAGCGACCCCACGCCCACGTTGCCTGTGAAGCGCAGATGTCCAGTTTTAGCTCCGACGCGGAAACATCCTCGGGTGATGGATGCGGCGCGCGCGCTTCGTTGCGCGCCTCCCGATATTGTTCAAGTCTTGGCTCAAACTCTTCATGCGTTCGATGAGCATTGATTATATGAAGAAAGAGCCTCGTATCAATGTCGTATAGCTGCGTAACGACCGCGCTGTGAAGTGCGTTTATCGTCGGGCGCGCCCTGATCAGCATGTCGCAGACAAGGCGCTTCTTACGTGCCTTTGTCAGGTGGCTTGCATTCACGGCCGCAACGATCTGGTCGTTCTGAGCTCGAAGGCTGTAGATCTCGGGAAACACGGTGCTCGCAGCGCTCCTGCGCTCTCTTCGCGTACCGCGTGTCGCCACAATCAGCGCGCCGACGACGCCCATCAGCGCGCCGATGATTGCACCAGCAAGATCTTGCCAGTCGTGCAGTGTAGAGATGAAGTCGAAGCTGTTTGGCATGGGCAGGTGTTCGCACATCAGTGCGGCAGCCTGCGTGATCTGGAATATATGTCCGTCCGCCACCACGGTTGCCCTCGGTTGTTTTGGTCGCTAGTGTAGCAACGTCGCCGCCTGAGACTTTCCCCCGATCCTCCCTCCGTTCTTTCTGCCGCGTCCTCCGCTCGCCATACTCGATCCGCCGCCCGCTGAACCTGACAGTTTCGCCCACCGGATGCGCGCCGGCCGGGGACGACAGTGTGAATGGCGGCTGTAGCTGCCTCGGCCAACCGCATCGGAATCGCTTGTCAAGAGTCGTTCATCATATGCTGTCATACGCAGCTCAGGCGTCGGTTTTTCATCAGACGGCGCTGATCCAGTGGCGACAGTGCGGCCGCATCAACTCCCTGTGTTCCGATTCTAATCACCCACGTCATCGGCGACTTCAGCGTCTACGGCTGATGCGTATTGATCCGCTTGCGTAACGACACCTATGGAGCCAGCCAGCACAACTGGAGGCAATACGGCTTGCAGTTTTGCGTCTTCGAACAGCATCCTGAGTGTGCGGGAAAGGCGCCTTTGAGCAGGGTCCGCGCAAATGTTCCGGCATGCTTCGATGAAGTGGTCCAGGGCAGTCCCGAAGTGTGAGTCGTACGTCCTTCGGTGCATGCACATATCCACGCACCGACAAACAAAATGCTTGAAGCCGTCGCCTTCAAGGGTCTTCATCGCCACCTCAAAATCCTGAACGGTCGCGCTCGTCATTATTGCGGTTTCCGTGTGCCCCCACCCGCTCCGTTCGATGATATTCCGAACCGCGTCGACAACCGTCAGCTTTGCATGCGCTGTCGTCTTCGCAGCATCGAATGCGGCCCGTACACGAGGGTGAACTGGGCGTCTTAAGGCGTTTAGGAGATCGCTGCCATCATCCTCGTGATTCGACTTCTGCCGAAATACTTCAATCCAGTGGTCTACCATCTCTTCTGCGACCGACTTGCCGTCATCCAACTCCGACACGGCATCGCACAGTGCGGTAAGGTTGAGGGCATCGAGATGGTGCACCAATTTCACGAGCAATTTTGCCTCGGCAACGAGCTCAGCATCGGTCATCGTGTGATGCCAGTTGATGTGTTCGTAAAGCTGATTGCGCAGTCCGTGCGTTCGCATCGCCTCTGCCGCTGACGCATATCGCGCAATGAGATTCGTTACCTCCGTTACATCAAACAGGCCGGACTTCAGATAGTCCACCACGAGCCGCTCATATTCATCGCTACCATGGATGCCGAGCTGCCGTAGCTTGAGTCGCCATTGGGCTCTGCGCTTACCTTCTTCATCTAGCTCTTCTTCTTTCTTCCCCCAGTCGGCCCAATCCCTGTTATCAACGTTCAGAACAAAATCAAAGTCCGGTCCATCATCGATGCCCTTGTAGTAGATAGCCGACAGGAGCACCGTCGAAGGAATAACCCGGGCGAGAACATCATCCGACAAATTTTTCTGCTCTCCCAAGATTCGGCTTACTGCCCGGATTATCTTGCTGATGATCCGTATATTGGTCACGCCGCAACCTTCGACCGTCGTCCTGATCCGTTCGGCATAGTGCGAGGAAACCAGGCTCACTGCAATATCAAACGCTTCCGCAGGAGAAGTATCCAGCCGGATCTCCTGGTCGATCACTTTCTCCCGTAATGTATCCCACAAGTCCGGATCCGATAGTTCGTCGCTGTTCAGGATCAGAATGATCCTTGCCCCATGCTGTTGAGTGAACTCGTCAACGAATCCCAACACCTCGTCAACACTCAGCCTTTCGTGTTTCCGCTCTATATCGTCAATCACGATCACCCGATCTTTTAGAATGGACGGCACCGCCAGTAGCGCGATCTCATTGAGCGCCGAAAAGCCTTTATGAAAACTCTCCAATACCTTTGATGCTGCTGCCCAGCCCTTCTTGGTGCTGTCCCACCAAGTCGGATGCTGGTCGGCACTGGGAATCGCACTCTGCACGATCTTGAGCTTTACCTGTTCGATGTTCGACAGGCCAAATAACGAGACGTACAGTGCTGCATTGACCTTCCCGTCCTTCGACTCCTCCTTCACCTGCCGCCACAGATGGCTTTTCCCTGTGCCCCACTTTCCAGAAAGCGCTACAACCTTATTTTCCTGATCTGCGAGCACGTGTATCAGTTGCGCTTTTGTCGACTTAAGTGACATGCGAGGTTCCTTGAACGTTATTCACTCATGCAGAAAATAGGCTGCACCCCTCCCACGCGGGATCCATTGCTGCCCATGGCGTACCTGCATGCACGCGCGGATCCACATTGGCGTAACGCCGTGCCCACGTGATCGGATCGTCTTCGCAGGGGTGGTGACCAAGATTCGTGAGCGCCGCGTCAAAGGTTCGACCGATCACGTCGCTGACCTGCTGCTGATCTTCGAGCGCCGCAAAAGAGACTTGAAGACTCGACGCTGAATCTGCGCACACCAGTATGATCAGGTCCTTGTGGATCGCGATGTCTCGCCAAAATTTTGCGAGATCGAAGGATCGTCCGCCCCTGAAATACCAACGGGCGTGCCAAATATAGCCGGCTCGGCAACCAAGTTGCCCTTCGTCGTGTGTCAAGGGTGCCGCCCAAGGACGGGAGGAATATGCAAGACTGAAGTTCGTCTCGTACTGGCGCCTTGCATGTTCGATCAGATGTGCCTCGGGATGGGCACCGCGCACCCAATCCCGAACCAGGATATCCGGCCAATCCTCATCCGGCCTCGATTGATCATTGAACGATGACGTTGCCCGAAACGCGCCACCGTCGAGGTCACGCAGTGTCTGCTCCAAGCGATCGAGATCGTCATCATGAGGTCGGCGACAGTGGCCGATGCGATTTCGAATCGCCTTGAGTTCCTCGATCCGGCCCGCCCAGATCTTTTCGGCTGGGAAGTATGACCCAAACAGCGGCCACTGATCCAGCGTCAACTGCAGCAGCAGCGACGCGTCCAAATACGCGAGCTGGTCCTGTGCATCGGGCGTTCGCATGTAACGAATCTCATCGTCCTTTTGTTGACGACTCGCCGAGCCTGCCGGTAGTGCACTCGCCCAGGCGGCACCTTTCGCGCTGCGGAGTTCCAGGTAGACGAGCGAGCGTACCCAGGTCTCCAGTTGCCACCAGCGGCTGTACAGCGCTGACGCAGCGGCAGGCATCGCGCCGTTGTTCCAACCCGCCAACAATGCTCGTTGAACCTGAGCGGGCAATTGTCTCCAGTCCGAGTCTTCTGATGGTGTCATGGTGTCCCCGAAGGCGTGGCTTCTTTGCGTTCAATGTAGTTTAACCGGCCCCGCGCACGCCCTATCGTTCCATCGATCAGCTCGGAATCTGCACGCGCTTGCTCCACCGCTCCATGCGAGCGCGAGGATCCAAATTCAGCATCATTGCATTCGTGATACGAACATCTATATTAAGGGAGGCGGCCCTTGCGACTTGTTCGCAGTTTAGCTTTTCGATCGTTGAGAGAGCAGGTTACCAGGCCGAATGCGGGGAGGACATTCCATGGAACTTCTAAAACTTGCAATCATCCTCGGAACTGTTGTCGGGATTGCCAAGGGCATCCAGATTTTCAGTCGCCACTGCCGCCAGCGTTTCGGCCATCGCCTTTTCACGAAGCGCGGATTCTGGCTGGCAGCCATCGGCATCAATCTCCTGTGGTGGGGATTCTGCGCGTGGGGAACTGGGTACCTGCACCACACCCCTCAATCCGGCGGCATCGTCCTCATGGGAATGGGACTGGCCGCGGTCGTATGGCTGATTTACGAGAACATCCGAGACACCGATCTTCCGCACGGCGCCGGCGGATCGGCACTCCAGATCGTGCTGTTTTTCCCGCTCGCAGTCTATGGCGTTCCCATGCTCCTGATCACGGTGTTCTTTCTGCTGTTTGCCACGTTCAGGGCCGGCCCTGCTGCATGGTTCGCTGAGTCGTAAGTCCGCCCGCCGGTCGATAGCTGCCACGAACGACTCAAGTCTATCGTTCGGCGGTCTTAGGTCAGATCAGGTCCGCTGGAAACACTTGCCGGCTGCTCAAGGCCCACTTGCACCGGTGGGTGAATTCTTCGGGATGGTGCTGCACGACGCGATACAGGTTGACGAGATCATCGTTGATGTCGTTCAATACTTCGACCTCCGTCGGCGGCCGCAGGAAGAACAGCGCCGCCGCGCCCGCAAACACCTCGACATAGCAGGAATGCGGCGGGAACCGGGTAATCAGGATATCGGCCAGACGTCGCTTGCCACCGATCCACGGCACGATAAGTATGGCCACGCCGCGCTCCCATCGTCAACGATTCACATCCGGCCCGACATCGCCTGACCGGTCTTCGGCTTCCGGCAACTCCGGATCTGGCTGCTCACGCCGCACGTCATACCCCCGCTCTGATACAGGCCTATCTCGCTGCACTGGCATGCCACCGACGAAATACGCCATCTCGACGCCCATCACACGATCCTCGCGCGCACGCGACCTCGCCATCGCATAAGCCATTTCCCGCCACGCGGCGAACACCCCGCCGTGCGCGGCCCACCTTGCGTCACGCTGGGTATCAGCCGGCAGCGGCTTCCAGTATCTAGGAACTTCACCGCGAGCGATCAGATGAACGACTGCTGGTTTCGGATAGCGCTCCGTTACACCGCGCGCACGCCGAGGCGTCGCATTTGCCTCGACGCCATGTTCACGCAGTTGCTCGGCGAAGCATTCACGCCAGCGCTGCAGATCCTTGCGGCGAGGATTCAGGCGACGGCCATCCGGACCGCGCACCTGCACGCTCAGATGCACATGCGGATGGGCTTCATCGTCGTGCGCCGCGAACACATACGCACGTCCGTCACCGAACTCCTGTGCCGCAAAGTCGCGTGCCGCATCGCGCACAGCCCGCCGGTCCGTGCCAGGCGGCATCGACAACAAAACATTGAACACCTCGCGGCGTGTACTGTTCTCCGGGATGCCCCATCCGCTGAGCTGCCAAGCTTGCGTCAGATCGCGCAATGCTTCGACGCCAACAATGCGATCGCCGTTCTGGTCTTCCAGCTCGACCCTGCCGTTGCGCGAGATATAGCGCAGATGCCGGCGCACGGCCCCCATGCCCTGCGCGCTGGCCGCCTTGTTCGTGATCTTGACCATCACCTCGGGCGTGCGCCTAAGCGTGCGTGCGATCTGGGCACGCATGCGGGCGGCTTCGTCCCGAAGACCTGCACGCGAGAGTCGTGGGGCACGCGCGTGTAGCAACGGCTCCTGAAACAGCCTGTCGCCCCAGTTCACGAGCATCGCGTCGATGTAGATTTTCGGATAGGGCATGTCAGCGGCTCCATCGATCGAGGTTTGCGCGAATGACAGCCGAAGTCGCACGCAGATGCGCATCGATCCGGTCCCGCATGTCCGCCCAGTCCAGCATCCGATCCAGAGTCGCTAGTTCAGCCGCACCGGAGCGGACAAGCTGACCCAGCAGACGATTGATGCCGGCCAACTGCTGACTGGATTCCGACAGCGCGCGCATCTCGTGCTCGCCGAGCTGCGGCTCGCGCGTCAGCTGCACGCGAACAAGCGACACAATCCAGCGGTTACCGCTAAGGCCCGATGCCAACGCCCGCTGCTCCACGGCGGCCAGTTCGGACGCCGTCAGCCGAATCTCAATGCGGGTGCGCGGTTCGCCGACCACGGGTCTGGCCAGATCGCGCACGACCATAACGGATTGTGCGTCGCCATCATCATAGATAGCGGCCATGATCAACCGGCGTGCGCCTTCGCCCGTCGTCAGACCACGGCGCGCGCACCAGTCGTCCCAGTGCAACCTGACTGCACCGAGTTCGACACACAGACGCTCACGTGCGGCCACGAGCCACCTCAGCGGGATGGCGACATCGGCGCCGGACTCGCCGGCTCGCGGTCGATTTCGAGCGCGGGTGTGCGCTCCGGCGCCGGACGCCTGCGTTGATCCCGGCCCGACGGCGCCTTCGGATCGAATACCTTCGGTGCCGGAATGCGTGCGCCATCCTTTGCGAACGCAACCAGCAGGCGTTCAGCCTGCTGCTGCACACGGGCTATCGAGCGTTCGCTGAAACCCTGGTTGCGCATGGCCGTCACCAGCACGGCCAGATGCACGGTCTGATCAATCTCCGGACGCCGTGCGGCGCCATGACGGTGTGGCACCTCGTCCATAACAGGCTCGGTCTGCGAAGCGGCGGCGCGTGAATCACCAACGGTGCGATTGTAGGATCCTGGCGGAACAGAAGCGTCACGATCACGCTGTGCGACATCCACCTGCCACGTGTTCCGGTAAACGTCCTTGTCTTCCTCGCGAACCACATTGCCTTCGCCGTCGAACACCGGCACGCGCACGGTCACGAGACGCTTGCCGAGATTTTCGAGGACGACCGGCTGTCCAATGCCGGCCCCTGATTCCCGCACGGCGCGTTCGAGATCGACACCCCACACGGCCTGATCGACTCCTGCCGGATCGCGGAACACCACGTAATACGAGTCACTGCGCGCGGGATTATGCAGATAAGGCGCACCGCCGTGCTCGCGCAGTTCACCGACATAACGCCTCGGCGCATCGGGTTCGTCGCCGGCCGCGCTCCGGTCTGCCCGCGGGGTATGCGGTTCCCGCTCAGCGTCGTGGACTGGCGCAGGAGATGAGGCTCCATTGGCAGCAGAAGCTGGAGCAGAAGGCGTCGCCTCAGACGCAGGCGACCGGGTATCCGCACGGCTCTGCGGCCCCGTCGCTGCCATGGGCGCCGTTGTTAGTGGCGCGACCTCAATACGATTGTCGAGCCTCGCCTGCCGGGCATCAGCCAAACGGGCCAGGTCCGCCGCCTTCGGCTCGTAACCAGTCACCTCGATACCGTTCAATGTCGCCTGCAGCCAGACCTCACGCCGGAATGCTTCGTGACCCGACACGCGGACGCGCTGCCACGATTTGGCATGCACCATGTCGAGCATCGACTCGACCACGTCCGGCCGGTTATGCTCGGTGACAAGGTACGGCCCCAGATCCTCGAAGGCAAGCTGAAACGGCGCGTCCTTCAGGAAATACTGGTTGCCCGAGCGCATGTAGCGCTTGGTCACGCGTTCGGGCGGCCGTTCGAGCGGCACGTAATTCCGATCGCCCCCGGCCGCCGCCTCAGCAGGTGCCGGTGGTCCCGCCTGCTGGTCTGCCTGTACTTCCGCACCAGGATCGTCTCGGATCGCCTGATCACGCAACCTCGCACGGGCAGCGTCGAACTCGCGCCGGCGCCGGGCTGAGACGGCATCCCTCGCGGCCGAATCCAGCGTGTCCCAATGGGTGTCCGTCGGCACCGGGTCGCCATCACTGCCCGGAACGTCCTGCTCGATCACGTTGATGACCGGATCGGCCGCCTGAGCCGACGTTGTCTCTGCCATTTCGCCACCTCATATTCTTCAGGAACAGTCTGTTCGCGCGTAGGAGCCCGCGTGTGCTATCGGTCAGGCTCCGTACCCGGCTCACGCGACGCGCCCGACTCCTTTGATTTCTCCAGCGCCTCGGTCCTCAGTTCTCGAATACGCACCCACGATCGCGCCTGCAACTGGTCGAGCATGCCTTCAAGGTTCGGACTGAAGTTCAGCTCCTGGGCCGACTTCTTCAGTGAACGCACTGCCCGGTCGAGCAGATCGCGCGCACGGTCCCACGGATAGACCTTCGCCTCGCTACCGTCGTAGCCAATCTGTAGCTCGGCACCATTCAGCCGCGCGTTTTCGTTCATCCATTTCAGGCGGTCGGAAACAAAGGTCATCTGGTCCTTGCGGTGAAACACGACGCTGCGCGTCGCGACCTCCTGGATCAGGTAGTGCTCGGTGTTGAACACCTCGCCACGATACGGTCCGCCGTTCTCGCGCGGCGTGCCCATCCGGAGAGGCGAACCGAACCGATGCTCGGCCAGCGCCCTCATCTCATTCGGCACGTCACCAACCGCAAACAGGGGCTCGCCGACCGGTGGGCGCGACGGCGGGAAGCGCGACGGGCTGACGGCCTGCGCCGCCGGGGGAACAGCATCCGGCGCTGCGGCGGCCGGAGAATCGGCCGCCGCGGCGATCTCCGGTGCAACACTGGCCGATGGCTCACCTACTACCGGTACATCCGGCCCGGCCGGCTTCGACGCGCGTCGCTTCGATGACCCGCGACGCGGACTGCCTCCTTCATCCGACACCAGCTTTTCCTTGACGTTGCCCATTTCTCCGCCCTCCTCATGCTCGCCCATTTCAATCACTCTCACGCCGTCCGCCTTCGCGACGGAGCGAATCACCTCGCGCAGATGCGCGCCGACCGCATGGAAACCCGAGAGCACCGCCATGTCGCAGAAATCGTTCGGTACCTTGTCGTCAATGCGTTCATCCGCGTCAAACTGCGGCCAGACCACGCGCGCCTGCGCGTCTTCCGCTGCCTGCCGGGCCTGCGTCTCGCCTCGACCCAGTTCACCGAGTACGATCAGGTCCGCGTCGGGATACCGCTCGCGCAGGCCCGTTGCCACCAGCGACAGATTCGCGCTCGAGAGCGCGGCCACCGCGAACCAGCCCGTGGCGCGCGAAGCGGACAATGCTGTCGCCATGCCCTCAGCGATCAGGATCATCGACGACTCGGCGTCTGGGACCAGCGTCGGCTCCGTCATCCAGTAGCCGCCCTTCTTCACGCCACCAGCCAGCGACGACTTAAGCCCCTGCTCGTCGATCAGTTCCAGCGTCGAGATGGGCCCATTCCAGACCGGTACGAGCAGCACGCGACCCGCGAGCGTTTCCTCCTCGCTGGCAGGCGCATAGCCAAGCAACGCGTGCAGTTCCAGCGCGTCCAGTTCGCGCAGCGTGTCCACCGGTTCGAGGCGCTTACGCATGAGATACGGATGCTCCGGCCCGACTGGGCGTGCCCACTGCCAGATCGATGCGGCTTCGCGCGCGACGGCGACATGGCGCGCCTGACGCTGGGCCTCTTCCCGCTCTCGCTGCGCGAGCACCTCGGCAGATGGCACAAGCACGGCCGTCATGCGGTCGGGGTAATGTGTGCGGCTGAGATCGAAGCCGTTCTGGCGCGCATGCCAGAACAACGTGGCGAGCGTCTTACCGCCCGAGGCACTGGCCGAGCGCCATGTCGTGCGAGCCGCGCGCTCGTTATAGTTGGCGGCCGTACGGCTCCAGGCGTCCCAGATCTCGAATCCTTCGTCGCCGAATCCGTGCTTGAGCGCAAACGCCATGTCTACCCAGGTCCCGTAGTCATCGGCGGGAATCGCGGCGAGAGCCGCACGCGCACGTTCGGCTTCGTTTACATAGGGCGCCGTCATTGCAAGGCTCCTGCCATACGCGAACCGTGCGGTGCGAAACGCTGCGCCGGCTCAACGAAATCGAGTTCGGCCACGTCGAGATCGCCAGCAGCCAGACGGCGACGAGCCAGCTCGACCTTCTTCGCCGGCACGCCGAGCAGCATGAAATGCCGCTCCACGTAAGCCGCCGCATCGTCCTCGCTGATATCGGCCAGATTCGGTGGCAGGTCGCGTGGGTCCCATGCCTGCAATACTTCGAGGTACTCGGGCGGCAGGTTGATCACCCCAGCTCCGTCCGGGTCAATCTCGTGCGGATGCAGATCACGCAGTCGGCGCTCGACCACGGCACTGAAGTGAGCGAGGTTCATCGCAGGCACCGCGGGCGCGGTCATCACGCGCGCGGCAAACTCGGGATCGCGCCAGTAGCAGATCTTGTCGGCCAGGATCGGCTTCGTGCTTTCGAGGACGATGATTTCCTTCTCACGTCCAAGCTCTTTCAGTTCCTGCGGCAACAGCAATGGCCGGCGCTGCTCGGACACGCTCTCGCTCGATCCGCCCCGTCCGCCGAAGATCGCGTTCGACCGGCTGACGCTGCGCGACTGGTCGGTCAGCGTGCCGAGCATTTCCGAGTAGTCGTTCGCGTCCTTCTGCTCGCGAGGTGCATATAGGATCTGCATCGCGTGGTTCGTGATGAAAGTGCGGGCATCGGCCCGCCCATATACCGATTCGAGCTGCGCGATCGACTGGACGATCGACAGCAGGCGCAGGTTGTAGCCCGCCATGTAGGCCACGGCGCGGGCAAGAATGTGGATCTTGCCGATCGCAGTCATCTCGTCGAGCAGAAGCAGGCACTGGAATTGGAGCGTGGAATCAGCCTCGGGCAACTGCTTCGTATTCAGATTGATCACCTGCGAAAACAGCAGGTTCACGATCAGCGCCGCTTCCGACAGGTGATCGGGCGTTACGCCGATATAGACGGAGATGCGTCGCCGCCGCAAATCGCGCGGATCGAAATCGTTCGCGCTGGTTGCCGCATCGACAACCGGATTGGCCCAGATCGTCAGCGGTGCGTTGAAGGTCGCGAGGACGCTCGCCAGCACCTTATCGTCGTTCGACAGGAAGCGGTTCAGCGCATCGACACACTGCCCCGACAGCAGGTCACGATGCTGGACCAGTGCGCGCTGCAGATACGTCTTGACCGGCATGCCGTTGCCCGACGACTGCCGCAATACCTCGCCCATCGTGACCGGACAATTCGGAATCGACGTGTCCTTGCCGGCCCGGCGCGCGTCACGCCACTCGCACAGCAGCAGCACAATGGCGAGGAACAGGTTTCTGGCCTGGTCTTTCCAGAAATCATCGTGCCCGCCAGGCGGATACAGGGCGTAGCCGATCGCGAGGATGTCACCGACGCGGAACAGACCCTCCGAGATCGCCGACAGCGGGTTGTAGCGATGCGTGCGACCGTCCTCGGCGAACGGATTGAACAGGTACACGTCCTGTCCGCACGCGCGACGAAACCCAGCCGTGATGGCGTAGTTCTCCTGCTTCACATCGAGCACCACGACCGAATCCGGAAAACTGAGCAGGTTCGGAATGACGATGCCCGTGCCCTTGCCCGAGCGCGCGGGTGCGGCCAGCAGCACGAACTGTTGGCCGGTGAAGCGTAGGTAGCGCCCACGCCATACGCCCACGACAATCGACGGCAGAGAACCGGGGTATGCGGGCATCGTCATAGCAGCCCCGCCCGGCGGATTTCCGATTCGCTCGCGAAACGCGCGCTGCCGTAGAGACGGCGCCGGCCCGAGCGCTCCCACAACGCATGCAGACCGAATACCGGGCCGCCGAAGGACAGGAGCACACCAAAGAGCCCGGCACCCGCAAGCTTGCGGCCGGCTGCCGGCATCAGACCGTGCCGCCACGCCAGTGCCGCGTCGAGCCAACCCCACAGGCCCGCGTGCAGGGGATTGATCCGCAGGCTCGCGTACAGGAAGAACGACGCGAGCCAGAGCGATGCGGCCAGTCCGCCAAGAAGGCACATCAGCACGGCCAGCGTCAACGCCGCTGGTCGGAAGTGCTGAAGCAAACGCGAGGGTGACTCGATCATGGCCATCCCCTATACGAACGCGGTGCGCGTCTTGCGCACCGGATCAAACCAGACTTCCGTCATGCGCCAGCGTTTGCCGGTCTGCTTGCCCGCGGCATCGAATACGGGCTGCGCCTCCATGTGCGCAACGACGTCGATCGTCAGGAACAGCAGGCGCTTGAGCGCGGCATCGTCCCAGGCCGAGGCCTCGGGATGTTCCTTTGCCATCAGCGCAAACCGCTCAATCGCAACCGCAGCATTGGGTGCGTGATAGCTCGTGATCGAACCCGCGTGCCCGGTCGTCAGCAGCTTCAGGAAGTCGTAGGCTTCGGCACCGCGCAGTTCGGCAAGCAGCACCCGGTCGGGGCGCATGCGCATGGTGCTGGCGATGAGATCGGCAGGCGTGACGCGCGCCTGCCCGTGGCCGCCCTTGCTATACAACAGGTGAACGCAGTTCTCGATGTGGCGGATGAACAGCTCGCGGACGTCCTCGATCGTCACGATCCGCTCGGTCGCCGGAATCGAGCGGCACAGGGTCTTCATGAAGCTGGTCTTGCCCGACCCCGTGTTGCCGACGACCACGATATTGAGCCGGTCTGTCACCGCGCGCCTGAAGAAGGCGCCCCAGTCGTGCTCTTCCAGACACCGGATGAGCCCGCGGTCCTCTGCGCGCAGCACGGCCAGCGCGGCGTCGAGCCCGTCCGGGCGATGCCATACCGTGTCGTCGAACAGCCCTTCGTCGCGATACGCGTCGAGACTCTTCTCGCGCGCGGACGGCCGGCGGATCGTGACGGAGACCGTGCGCGGCGAGACGACCGGCGGCACCACGATCTGGATACGCGCATCACCTGGCAGCAACGCCGACAGGACCGGATGCTGGGCCGATATCTCCTGGTTCGCCAGCGTGGCGACTGCCACGGCGAACGACATCAGCCGGTCGAAATCGAGGTCCATGCAATCGTGACCGTGCCAGCCACGCGAGTTCTCAGTCAGGACGCGCTGCGGCCGGTTGATCACGAGTTCGGTCACGTCGGCGTCCTCTAGCAGCGGTGCGAACGCGCGCATCAGTTCGCGCACGGAAGCATCGTCGGGCAGACGGACCAGCACTGGATCGTGGGATGAATCCGGCATGTCGACACGGGGCATCATTGCGCGCCCTCCGGCTGCAGCGCGTAGACCGATCCGAAATCCAGGTCTCGCGCGATCACGATCGTGAATTCCGCGCCCTGGTTCTGTGTCAGCGTTGGCGGGATGTTGATCGTGCTGTTGAGCACGCGCGTGGCCATATCGTTGCCCTGCTGCTGCGTGTTCTCATACACCACCGACCCGTTGCTGTTGCCGCCGCGCGTCGCCAGATAGCCGATCGCGTCCTGCGTGATGCCGAGCAGCATGGCCGCGCCGATGCGCTGTCCCCAGTGGTTGTCCACATAGCCGTCGATCCCCATGCGGCCGAGTGCATCCGCCGCTGGCGAATCGATCTCGACCGTCACACCATTCGGGGTCTTGATGCGAGCCGACAGCACGAATACGCGCTTCTGCCCCGGTGCCAGGTTCGAACGGTACTCGCTGTTGATCTGCGAACCACGCTCGATCAGCAGGACGTGCCCGTCGTCCGAGTACACGTTCTTCGTGACCGTGCAGGTTGAGATACCGGCCTCGGTCGAATCGAAGGCCGTATCGCCCACGCAGTCGATCTTGGCGCCCTGCGCGAGAATGAAACCACGATCGCCAAGGATCGTGGCGCGCACACGCGGGGTCACCGTCGGCGTCAATGCCTGAGCGAGCGTCCCGCCCGACTGTTCCATCACGTGGCCCTGCCTCGCGACCCCGCTAGATAGAGCTGTCGCGTCTGACGAAGCGGCACCTGTCGCACTGCCGGCCTCAAGCACGCCGGGTAGCCCAGCCGAGGCTTCCTGCCCGCCGCCGGTAGCCAGTAGAGGCGCGTCGTAATAGGTGCGGGGCGCCGCCGCGTGCGGGGCGCTAACCGGGGAGATAGTCACACCCGACGCAGGCACAGGACGAACGACAACGGCACTCGCGGGCGCTGGCACCGATGCTGCGGTGACCGCAGACGCAGGCGCATCCCGGAACGTGCGCCCCTGCGCGGACGTGTCGGCCACCGAGTCGCGCCGTGCCTTCGTGTCGGCATCGTGACGCGCGAGGAAGCCATGCACGGTCCAGACCGCGCCGGCACCGACGACCAGCACGATTGCGATCGGCGTGAGCCACCAGGCCCGCGGACGGACACTACGGTACTGACCCAGTGCCGGCATGCCGCGATCGGTGGACGTCGGCGCAACACCGCCATTCGGGTTGCGGCCGGGCTGCGGGCCCGCGGAGTCGTTCGGCTCGATCAGGTTGCGTTCGGCATTGTCATTCATCGCCGTGACTCCGCAGGACACGCTTCACGCCGCTGACCGTTGTGCCGTCACGAGGCGGCACGCCGTCCATGTCGTAGGCGTCGTTCCAGATGCCGACGACTTCCTTGCCGAGCCGCAGCACAAACCGTTTCGCGACTTCATGCACGACAATCGCGTCGCCCTCGACGTGCTTGTCGACCACGCTCTCCGTGCCGTCATCAGCCACCCGGAAAATCGCCGGCATGCGACGGTTGTTCGGGATACGCAGGTAGGTGAAGCGCCTGTCGTCCCATGCAGCGGTCGGCGCGATGTCGTCCGAATCGCGCATGACCTGCATCGAGTACCGTGCGTTACGCACAACGGGCGGCTGAGCCAGGCGCTTCTCGACGAGCCCGGTGTCCGAATCCGCGTGCGCCTGCTTCGCGAGGTCGTCCGGATAGACGAAGGTCAAGCGGTACATCACCCGGTCGTTGCCGAATTTCGACTGGAGCGGCAACACCACCAGATCGAAGCTGTAGCTGCGGCAGTCCGTGCGGATCTCGAGGTTCGAGTCGTGCGCGGCGAGCTGCGGCTTCAGGTACACGTCGTGATCGCCCTTGTTCGCCACGATCTGCCAGCCATCCCGGTCACCAGGAGCTACGACCTGGATCTGTTCGTGCGGATCGAGCGCGATATGTGTGGCAAAACCGCGCTGCGCCTCGACGCGCACCACCTCGTCGGCGTGATAGATCACCTGGCGCACGCGCGAGTCGTCATCCCACCCCGGCAGATCGACCGCGTGGACCATGCCGGAAAATAGCAGGCTCGCGAGCGCCATACCGGAAAGAAGCGCGTAGAGAAGCGTTTTCATGGCGTGCCTCCCGCAGCTGCGGCAGAAGCCGGCGGCGTATATTCAGGATCGCGGCTGTAGGCCATGACCTTGAATCCGAACGGATTGGCGATCGCCACGCTCTCGCGCGTGAACACGGGCGGTCGGTAGATATAGGCCAGCGTGATCACGAAACGCTGCGTCGGCTCGGCGTCGGCCTGGCCGCTTTTGAACGAGGTACGCTCGATATGCACAACCGCGTGACCGGGTTCGTCGGGCGGCAGCGTGACCGAGATAATCCGCACGCGCCACTCAGTACCAGCCCCAAGCTGCCGGTCGAGTGAATCGGGACCGCTATAGATGCCACGGTAGTCGCGCGCGACCGCGTCATCGCTCATGGCAAGCACACTGTCGTAGTCCATCTGCAGCAGGCCCCAATCGTAGCGTTCACGCTCGCGCACATAGGTTTCGACCCAGTGCTTGTCCTGGATCTCCTTCGTATGCACATGGCGGGCGTCGAGCACGTCGATCACCTGGGATTCGCCCGTCAGGCGATCGACCTCGATCGGCAAGGGCACCACGCGATAGAACGGCACCATCACCGCGAGCGCGGCCACACTGAGTACGGCGACGCCGACCGCTGCATAGGCAACGTGCCAGGCGCGCCGCTCGGAACGTTCCTGCAGGTAGGTCAGCGACGCCTCGATGTCGAGCACGCGCCCGTAGTCGTGTGGCGCACTCATGATCGGTCTCCGGTATCCGGTGCAGCAGACAGATCAGAAACAGGCCGAGGCGTCGTTGGCGCAGCAGCCGGCGCCGCATTCGACACATCAGGAACGGGCGGCACGCGATTAACCGGCACGCGATGCAGGCCATCTGGCAGCACGGGTTTCGGTGGCCCGCTGCTGCACGCGGCCAGGCTCCAGGCAATGCAGCCGGCGAGGATCAGGGAAGTGGGCATGGACATGGCACCCTCCTCAGTTCCCGAACGACGCGGGAACCATCTGGTCCTGCAGCCGGCTGGTCTTGCCCGCGCGACTCAGTACCAGTTCGCCCTGCTGCTCGGCCACGAGCTTGTCCTCGGCGTCGGAGAGCATCCGGAATAGTTGCAGCTTCGTCATCTCGTTGCCGACCGTCGTGCTCTCGGCCTGGATGCGCGCCTGCAATTCGGCGACGCCCTTCGGGTCCTGGGTCACGTCGATCTGCTGCGCGAGGCTCTGGATCTGGTCCAGTTCCTGTAGTTCGGTCTGGTACGCCTGCTGCCCGAACGCCTTGTCCTGGAACGGCTTGTTCAGCGCACGCTGGCAGACCTGCTGGTCGAGTCCGGTTTGGTCCTCGCAGTTGTAGATCTGGCTCGCCGAACGCAATGCCTGGGCACTGCCTGTCAGGCCCGAGTAGCCACCGTTCTGGATCGCCGTGTAGACACTCTGCCAATTCGACGGCAGTGACTTCGCGACGACGGGATTGCTCATCAGTGCGCCAAAACCGCGCGTACCGACCGTCGACTGGTAGATCTGGATTTCCTGCTGCACTTCCTGCTCGAGCTGGGCTACCGTCGCGATGGCCTGCACGACGTTCTGTGCGTCAAAGACCGGGATGCCCTGTGCGTACGCGTTGTTCCAGTACACCGTGGATACCACCGATATCAACGCGGCACTCGTGCATCTGCTTAATCTGTTCATCGTCATCACCTCTTAATCCATTCGTCTTCAATCGCCCTGCTGGCCCAGGTTGGCGTTCGCGGCTCGCTGGTAAGCCGGCGTCGCACCGCCACCAGTGCCAATACCTGAAGCCGTTCGATCATGAATTTCGCCACCGGGACGCGGACCGCGTCCGTTGCCCTTGAACGCGCGGCCAATGGCAGTCAGGAGGCTTCGGGAGGTCATGCCCGCCACAAATGCACCGAAGCCGGAGAGTGTTGCGCCACCAGATAGCCCCGCTGCGACGGCTGGTAATTGCCAGCCGACCATCGCGAGGAACACGCCGGTCGCGAACAGTCCGATCGCGGCAGCGGCAGCCGCGGCGTCATCAAGGGATGCGGAAATGGCCTGTACGACGGCAGATGCGTCGGCGCTAGGCGTGCTGCCCGTCGCATGAAGCGCCGTTAGATTCGTGGAAAACGCCGTGAGCGCCATGCCGAGGAATGCCGCAACGAGCACTTGAAGCAGCGCGTAATTGACGACCTTCGCGGTCCACGCCTCGAAGAAGCGGGCAGTCGGCGAAAATGCCGCACAGGCGATGAAGACCGGGCCGAGGCCGAGCACCAGATCGAGCAGCATCCTCGCCATCACGACCTCGAACGCAAGCACAATCAGGAAGATCGAGCCACCGAGCGCGGCCACCAGGCCGCACAGGAAATCGCCGATGGCGGCGGCCAGTCCGCTCGGACTGAATCCTTCGTGCGTCGCTTTGTCGAAGTAGGCGTCCATTACGAGATCGATCTGCTGGTCGTAACAGTCGAGTGTCTGGTAGATGCTGGTCGCCGCCCCCTGCCCGGTCACGCTGCCGCCGTTGACCGATCCACACCCCGGATTGCCGCCACCCGTCGTGTTTGCTGCGTTCTGGATCGTCTGCGCGAGTCCGGACGTCGCACCGTCGACTGCAGTGACGACCTGCTGCTGGTAGATGCCGGAGCTCAGTGCGAACGCGAGCGTGATCGCCACCTTCAGCGCCCGCCACGCGAACGCCGGCACGGCTTCGTGAGCTTCGCCACGCACGACCGCGAGACCATAGGCAAGCACCCAGATTGTGACGCCCGTGGTCACGACGGGCACGAGCGCGCCAGACAATGCCGACGAGACATTCGTGACATAGGTCGACATGCCGTTTTCGAGGGTGCCGCCGACAGCGGTGAAGAGACCGCTCATCGCACACCTCCCGGCCTTGGCAACTGCTGCGACTGGCGCGTGCCGGCCTGCTCAGACTGTGCGGCACGACGCTTCGCCAGTTGCTCGTGGAATACGGGCAGCCAGTTCTGCGGCACGTCACCGACCTGGGCGCGGATAGCGTCGAGCAGTTCCACGTTGTCGGTCGTGCCGGACAGCACATCGAGCACGTCGCCGAGGCCGGCGAGATCGAGCCGGCCGATGGCCGAGCGATGCCCCTGCTTGACGAGGAACATGCGGCTGTTCTCGCCGAGGTTGCGCACGATGTTGAATTCGGCTGCGGTCAGCTTGAAGCCGCGCACGTAGTCGTCGTAATCGGCACGCGGGTTCGGCAGGAAGAAGAACGTCGCGCTCTGCTCGATCAGCGCGCTGGCGATCGGGCTGCGCAGCACATCGGCCGGCGACTGCGTGTCGAAGATCCCGAGGCCGTTCTGCTTACGGATCGTCTTCTGCTTGTTCTGCGCAAACTCGGTGAAGACCGGGTCGCCGAGCCGCTTCCAGAATTCGATCATGACGTACACGAAGCGCCGGCCGTCGATAAGATTCTCCGTCCGGTGCAGCAGGTACATCGTGACGGGCGTGGAGACCTCCGCGTCATCGAGCAGTTCGGTATCGTCGAAGCCGAACAGCGTCGCGTGCGAAAGATCGATACGGTCGGTCGGGTTGTCGAGCACCCAGCCCAGGCGCCCGCCCGCGCACCATTTGGCAAGCCGAGCATGCAGGCTGTTCTCGCCCACGTTGGGCAGGAGCTGCCGGACCATCGACAAGCGACGCAGGGGTTTGTCCATGCGCGCGACCTCACGCACGGCGCGCGAGATGTCGAGTTCGTCCTTCGCGGACAGCGCCACGCCGATATCGACAAGCTTGCGGACCATCCGCTCCCAGAAGTCGATCACGGGCTCGCCCGGCTCCATCTGGAACGGGTTCAGCCCGGTCGGCTCGCCGCGACGGAACACCGTATACGTGCCGCCCATCGCCCGGATCGCGATCTCGGTGCCGCGGTCCTTGTCGAATAGCACGGCCGTGATGCTGTACTTCGTCGCCATCGCGAGCAGGAACAGTTCGAGCACGGTCTTGCCTGCGCCGGCGCGGCCGATGATCTGGGTATTGGCGAGCGCCTTCTCGTCGAGCGAGTCCTGCTTGTCGGGCGTGACGTGGAAGTTCAGGTAGAGCGGCTGGCCGCTCGGCGTCTTGACGATCGTGATCGCTTCGCCCCACGGATTGCCGTCGCGCTTTCCCGTCGCGAAGTTGTGCAGGCTCGACAAGCCGCAGAAATTGCGCGAGGTGAGTTTCGCTTCGCGCGGCCGGTAGCGCCAGTTGCCCGGTAGCTGCGCGAACCAGGCCGCATCGGCGACAAGGTCAACCAGGGCTGTCTGAAAACCGGCATCGGCCAGTTGTGTGCGAGCCTTCGCTACGCTGCGCGACACGTCATCCAGCGTGTCGCCGAGCACGGCCAGCGAATAGTGGTATTCGCCAAGCACAAAATCGCCGTTGATCAGTTCATCGAGCGCGCGGTCCATCGCCTCGACCTGCGACACGGCGACATCCTCGCCCGCAATCAACTGGTTGCGCTGCCGCTCCAACGCTTCCTTCGCACTGGGCCGGTCGAGAATCGTGAACGACTGCGTCTCGATGTACTCGAAATCGCCGTACAGCAGGCCGTTGAGCATCCCCGGCTCGGTGTCTTCGGGGTAATCCTTCAGATCGAGCATCGCGGCGAAGCGTGTCGCGGCCGGCATGCGGATCTCGATCTTCTCGGCGCCGACGAAGAGGCGCGAGGTCGGCAGCGCCTCGCGGATCGGGCCGGATGGTATGGGCTCGCGCTCCCAGACGCCGTTCACCAGATAGCCAAGCAGTTCCAGCGCCGACGAATAGCGACGCGGGCGCGGCGCGAAGGAGGTCTGCCGCGTATAGACGCCGAGCGCAGCCGGATCGTAGGGCTTGAGGCTCGATTCGACCTGGGCGGCCAGCTCGGCCATGACCTTCAGGGCGTCGAACTGGTCGCGCCGGATATCGTCACGCGTGCGCCGCGCAGCGCGACTGAACACGCGCCCGAGCCGCGTACGGTTCGGCCGGTAGACCAGCGTCAGATACAGCTCGTTGGCCATCATCCGGTAGCCCGCGAAGCTCGCGTAGTAGCGCGTCGCCAGCTCCTCGCAGAAGCAGTTGCGGTACTCCGTCGCAAAGCTGTCCGACACGCGTCGACGTAGGCGATGCGACCACAGCGCCACATGGCCGCCGGCCAGCCCGCGCACGAACTGGTTGAATCCGTCGTGCCGCGCGAGGATATCGGCCGGGTCCGCCGCCTCGAACGCGATGCCGGCGATCTTCCAGACCTGCAGGTAGTCGCCTTCGCGCGTCTTGATGACGTGGTCGGTGACGTGTGTCGAGTACGGGATATAGCCGGCGAGCGGCACTTCCCGGTTGGCGACGGACACGAGTTGCGGTTCGGCCGGCATGTCACGCCCTCCTCTTCAGGCGGACCGGCACGTAGGCGTGCCCGCCCCAGAAGCGGCGGTTGCCCTGGCGCAGCACCATACGCAGGCGCAACAAATACTGCGCGAGGCGCTGGTCGTCGTGGCGCGTGATCACCCGCATCACGACAAACACCGGGATCGTCAGGAAAAGGATCGTGACACCCAGCGGCGGACTCGCGAGGAGCGCCCAGATGGCCGGGATCAGCATGCCGCCACCGACCATCAGGAAGGCCACCAGCGGCACGCCCCAGATCATCGCGGGACGTGTGGCGCCCTTGAATACGGGGTCCTTGAACGGATTCATGTGCGCGCCCCCGGATCAGCTCGTCGGAATCAGCATGCCGGCGATCACGGTCGCGCAGCCGACGAAGAGCCCGCCGATGAACACGTTCGCGATGTCGCCGAAGCGGGCGTGCTGGAACATCATCCGGAAGCCAGCCCAGATGATGGAGATCGAGCAGATCACGCCGCCGACGCCGAGCAGCGTCGTCTGGATCGTCGTCAGCAGCGTATTGACCTGGGAAAGCTGTGCCCACGCCGGTGACGTGGCCAGCAGCCCCACGCTTGCCGCGGTTGCCCACCGAGCAGTCAACCGGGCTTGCCTTCCGTCACGTGGCATGAAGAAAATACGCGATACATTAATTAGTATTCCTAATTTCATGAATAACTCCTTTCCGCAATGAATATTTCTGCTACCGCCTAATCGCCGGGCTAGAAAACCACAGCGCTGCCGTCCGGATCACCACCGGAATTCGTTGATGACGCGTCTGCCGGTTTCGATGCGTGACGCGGTTGCGTCCGGGAGGGCTCCGACGATTCACGGGTATCGGAATCGACCGGAATGACTGGAATCGGGACAATGGCCGGCACGACGACAGGCGTTGACGAAGCCGCCATGGCGCGCGCATTACCGACCACGCGCTGCACATAACCTGTCCGATACCCGGTCGAAAAGTCGCCACTGGCGTAACAGGACAGGCTTGCTCGAAGATTCGACTGCTCATCGACCGATGCACGTGCGTGCGCCTTTCGCGCCAGTTCAAAGCAGCCCTGGAGGATCGCGGCACCCGCGGCCAGGTTGCGGCACGGGTCGAATGCACTCCGTTCGCTCAGGCCATAGGCCGGCCAGCTGGTGCGGTTCACTTGCGCAAGCCCGACACTGAAATTCCAGCCGCCGCGCTCCAGCGCATCTACTGTGGCGACAGCCTCGGCCTCACTGGCGGGCTGACGCGCTAGCCGGCCACGCACGACACCGATCGCATACGGGTTGAAGCCCGATTCGGTCCGCACGACCGCTGCCATCGTCGAAAGCGAGACCTGCGGTGCACACTGTTGCGCGAGCGAAATAAAGTCGAGCGGCAACATCATTGTCTCCCGCCGCCAGCGCGGTCCTGTTGCTCCATCTGCTGCAGGAACTTCAAGGCAGATTGCGACGGGTCATATGGGGTCTGCGTGCTGCCCGCGCCGTAGAATTCGGTGAGCGTGCGATCCTGGCCGCTTACGTCCCACCAGACGCGGGTGTAGAGCTGGCTGTCGATGTCGACGTTGATCGCTCCGGTGGCACGGCACAGCAACTCGCTCTGCTCCGGGCCGCCCCAGTACAGCAGGTCTTCGCGGCAGTACCCACCGCTCGCGAAGGTGTTGGTGGCGAATGTCCTCTGAGAGCCGCCAGCACCGAAGTCACACGCCGGAAACGGATCGCCGTGGCGCAGCGCGCTCCACAGTTTCTCGATCGGCGGCACGCACTCGCTGTACTGTTCCGGGCCACCCGGATTGGAGAGGCACAGGAGCACCTGGCAGCCCCAGTCGTCTGCATGGGCCACACCGGGTGCGAAGATCGAGGTGCCGGAGAGCAGCATCAGCGCAATCGACCAGCGGCGCGCGACACGCCGCGCCGCACGCAGTCCGGGACACCAGGGAACAGTCCGACCCGTCTTCACGATCCACCCTCCATCAGTTCCTTCCATCAAGCCGAAGTACCGAGGTAGATGTGCGCGGAAAAAAGAACCCACGGGGCCAGGAAGGCACGCCGCGGGTTCAAGGGGGATCAGCACCAGAAAATGAAAAAGCCTGCGACCGTCAAGTTCGCAGGCTTCACACGCATCGCGACCACCACGCCAACGCACATACGTCGGTACATCGGGCCGCTAACGCGTACTCGGTCTCGCGTTGATGCGTCGACCGGAACAAGTTGTTGACTGCACTCTAGGCTTGATTTTCCTCCGATGCAAGCCACGAAACTGCCGGATTTTCTACGACTTCGTCCGTTGCATTCCGGGACAGTCCGGCAAGGTCCGAAAAATTTTTATGCCTCTCCCTTTCCGAGCAGGCGTGCAAGCGCGTGCTGGGCTGAAGCCAGTTCCAGGTCGTAACGGCTACGCGGATAACGGGGAATGCGGAGCCGGCGACAAACAACCTCGCGACCGGCATGCCACAGGTACACCACGCGAAGCAGTTCCTTGTGACGAGGTTCGAGGCAACGCCATGCGGCTTCGATTTTCGCTGCGTCGACGGGATCGTGCGGACCACGCGATGCATTTGCCCAGTTGTCCAGCCGGGATTCGATCGAGGTACGCGACGTGTCAATCATCGCCGTGCTCCTCGCCGGACTTGCTGGATGATGCTCCGTATCCGGCCGGATCGACGAGAAACAGCTCAATATCCGACGCACGCCAGCCAACCATCCTGCCGCCGAGCGGAACCGCCGGGGGAAACGTACCCTCCTTCATCCGCTGATAGATCGTCGAGCGAGATAAACCAACAAGCTGTTCCACCTGCCTGCGACGCAAAATCGCGCCCACCATCTTTATCGAATCCGACATGACTCCCATCTCCTGGTTCTACCCGGATCTGCCCGGTACAGATCCGATTCAAGCAGTAGGAGAAGGAACCGAAAATTCCGTCATGTCGACGGAATCACCCGTCGCAGTCTGCCCTCAACGGTGGCGACCATCTGCATCACTCAGGGAATCGGGACGCAGCGCAGCCGCAAACGACTGCGCGTTGCGGGATGCTTCGCCATCGGCCTGACCTTTCAGTCCAAGCTTTGCATCGATGGCGCGCGCAACCGTCGAGGACTTGGGAGGTCGTTCCGGGTCCCACTGTGCCCAGTGCTCCCACATGACCTCAAAGAGAAGAGAAAGCGTGCGCGTCAGATGGGGCAGCCGAACGATCACGCTGCTGCCCGCGCCGTCGGACCGAGCCTGTGGCCGCTGCTCCGGTGCCACGGCATGCTCCGGCAGCGATGAGCATTGTTCGAGGCGCTGCTCAAGGCTGTCTTCAAGCGCATGATGGAGTGCAGCAGTACGCGCGAGTGCGCGCTCAAGCAGCAGGATTCGCTGATCACGCCCTCGCAGGCGAGATGCAAGACGGGATGCAACGGCCTGGGCATCCTCGAAGCGGGTTTGCCAGTACACGGCAGATTCGGTGAGAACTTCGCTATCTGCCGGATGAAGATCACCATTCTCGGAATCGCACATTTGCTCTCCTTCCCCCTCCGTGCATGATCAGCAGGAGGATCACAAATCCCCGACTCTCGAATGCTCTTCTATATGAGCCTACAAAAGCAATCTAGAAAGGAGTGTCTTCAGATGCAAGGCAGGTGATGCGGGCGGCACGTTAACTATCCGGCCATCAAAAAAACTCATCACATACAACTTAATCTCGGCATACATGCAATCGACTCACAGGGTTGCCCCGCGTATCCCTTTCAACACAGAAAATGCCTCGTCTGCGCGATCGACGGGAATAAGAATGTGATCATGGTGATAACCGGCGATTGCATTGCAGGGAATTTCAGCTTTTGCCAGGTGTGCCGATACGACAGCCAAGAAACCCACCGCTTCGAGACTCGAATGCACCTTGAGGGTAATGAGGCGTGCCTTGAACGTATACGGCAGCGCGTACTGGTCCGCATCCCGCAGATCGAGCACGGCGGTCAATCCTTCGATTTCCCTGAAAGTAAAAAGCGCAGACAAACCTTCAGGCAGTGCGAAATCGGGAAAGGAACAGTACACGTAGATTGGCTCGGCCATCTCCGGTTCGATCGTCGCGCAAAGTATCGCAAGGTCTTTCTCGCTCAACGCTTCCTCCATAAGTTGTGGTGCCATCTCAACCTTACACCACTATTCACGACTCCTCGCAGCCAGAAAAATTAACTGCCCGGAAAGATTATTAACCACCCCGATGACGACGCGATTTATTCCTATCCTCAGATCGTTGCACCCAGAAAAGACAATACTTCAACCCAACCTGAACTACGGGGAGTTCATGCCTTCTGACGGAGGCCGCGATGAATCACGGCGATACATCGATGATCCTGATTGAACGGATCTCAATCAAGCAATCCCTTCTTTCCCATGCTCGGGTCTGGCAACAGCCGAAAGTCAAAACATGGTATGCCGTTTTCGATATCGCGCTCGACTGGATAGTTATCTACTTGTCAGTCTTCGCCGTGTATCAAATCGGCTGGGCGCTAACACCGGTTGCACTCGTCGCTATCGGAAACCGACAGCGTGCGCTGGGCAACCTTCTGCATGAAGCCAGTCACGGCAATCTGAGCCAGAATCGTCGCCTCAACGATTATCTTGCGCACCTGCTGCTTGCGGCTCCGCTGCTGGACAGCCTAACTCTCTACCGCGAGCTGCACGCGCGTCACCACGCGTGGCTAGGTGATGCCCAGCGCGACCCCGACCTGTTACCGCTGCTCGCTCATGAAGGAGATCGATGGTTTCGCGTCTACGCTCGATACCTCTCAAAATTCTCGCTCATTTGTGGATCGATCACGGGTCATTTGATAACGGGTCAATGCCACTATCGACAACAGTTTGGTATCGCGGCATGGTGGATGGCAACATTGTCGGTCCTGTCCGCCGTCAACATCCACTTCGCGATGGTATTCCTCGTTCTCTGGTTCGGAGCCCGTACTACCGTTTTCCATGCGATCACAACCTTCCGCGAGATGACGGACCACTACGGCCTGAAACCTGGAGGCATCTTCAGTTTTACGCGGGAAATTCCTGACCACGGGGTAGTGTCGACGCTGATTCACCCGCATCACAACGGCTACCACCTGACACACCATCTCTTCCCGGCAGTCCCATACCATCAGTTGCCCGAGTTGCATGCCCACCTAATGACGCTGCCAGCTTTCACGGAACGCGCCATCGTATGTCCAGCATACCTCTATGGCCGCCATTCAAGCGTGTTCGGATGGGGAGTGAACCATGGCTGAGCGAACATTGGCTGTCTGGAACGTCTCAAGCCTGCTTGTATCGACCAGTTGCGGAATCGGCTTCTTCCTGGGAACCGGCGAACTCGCACTGCAACAAGGTATGGCCGCCTGCCTTTACGCTGTAGCGACGGCCCTCGGCCTGGTCGCGCTGGCGCTTTCTGCGCCACGCCTCCAAGAATCCGGGCAGTCCATCTGGACGTATTTCGGCGCGCTATACGGTCCCACTGTCAGCCAGCAGGTCGCGGCATTTTCATTGATCTGGATGACTGGCGTGCTAAGCGCTCAGATCCGCGGAGCGTCAGCAATACTGGCACTATCGGGCATGCCGCAAACAGCCTCGATCATCTCCGTCGATTGCCTCGTGCTCACCTTTTCGTTTCTCCGGATCTCATGGCTCTCCGGCATGTTCGCACTCTGCATGTGCGGATGTACCGCGATACTGGTCTTTGCTCTGGCCGAAACTCACAACCTGATTTTATGGCTTCGCGCGCCGGCTATCTTCGTCGAGTCGATACGCACGCGGCCGGTTGAGCACACAGGATTGGTACTACTCTCCGTCGCCGCGCTAGTTTTATGCGGTGCCGACTATCAACAGTTCCCCGCTATGGCGCGAACGTCCACGCACGCTCGTGTCGGCTGTCTGATTGCTGCGGTAATCGTACTGGGTATTGGATTTCTTCCTGCCGCTGCAGTCATCGCTGGCGCAGTTCCGTGGCAGCTCAACCATCTGTCCGATCAAGCTCAAGTAGTCCCAACACTGCTCACTCGAGCGATCGGCAGTTCCAGCCAGGTCATTTCGCTGGCGGTGACATGTATCTTGATAATAACGGCCCTTGGTTCGGCCTGTTCGATTCTTCGCGCCATGAGCGATGCGACGGCCACAGTATCGCGCGGCGCCTCTATTCCACTTATCCTCCATCGGGTGCTGCCCATCTTCGCGGCAACACTCGTCGCGATTCACAGGCAGAGCATCATCAACGTGATGGTGACACTGAACATCGTCTACCTCGCAGCGGTGGTCCCGCTGCTCGTATTGACGCTACTGGGCTATCCGATTCAGGATCAGTCTGCGAAGCGATCGATGTTTATCGGCGCGGTAGTGTCGGCCCTATGTTTCATGATCGAATGGACACGTGCTATCAACATGCCGGAGGCAACACCGCTCATACTGGCGTGGCCCTGTGCGCTAGTTGCGGCCTTGCGATCGCGCTCCATCACCCAGACCAGACGTAGTTGTCTCAGTGCGCGAGAACTCCGTCAACGCTCACAGGGATGACTGGTCTATGGATTCGTCGTCATCGATACATGACATCGCATGAACGCTTGGCTGAATAAGCGCCTGACGAGAGTGACGAACTACGAGCTCGCTGATCGCCTGCGCGTTCGACGGTGCAGTCTCCCAGTGATGCCAATAAAGGTTGACCTCGACCTTATGGTCGGGAGCTAACCGCATCAGTTTTCCTACGTCGATCAGAGGCTTGGCTTGCAAGCAGGGAACGAGGCCGTATCCGATTCCCTTCTCGATCGCGGCTAGCAATGCCGACGGAGAGGGGAAATAATGCATCGCGTAGTTTCTTACCTCAACATCCAGAAACCGTTCGAGAAACTGTGTATGCAACCCATCTTTCCGGTTATAGAGCACAGCGGGCGCAGCAAGGACACCGTACAGCCCCAGCCCCTGCGGGAAGAACTTTTCGGCAAACGCCAAGTTCGCTACGCACTCGTACTCCATCATGCCGATAGGCTCGGCCAAAAATCCCGTCGGAGGATTGCTGGAGGTCGAAACGCAGCCCATCGCTTCACCCTTGGCCAGCAGCGGCAAGGTGTAATCCTGGTCGTCAACAATTAGTTCGAGGGCTACATTTCTTTCTGCGATTTCCCAGGCAACAGCCTCGAACCACGTTGCAAGAGAATCTGCATTTACAGCGATAGCCATGCGAGGACGCATGCCGTCCATCGGCTTGATCTGCAGTTGTGTATCTGCCTCGAGTATCTTGAGTACACGGATGTGCCTCAGGAGAACTTCGCCTGCCGGCGTGGGAACATTTCCGTCTCTTACCAGGAGCGGAGTACCAAACTCCTCTTCAAGCGCCTTGAGCCTAAGAGACACAGCACCACGAGTAACATTCAATAACGCCGCTGCCCGGCCGAAGTGCCGTGTTTCCACGACGACGGAAAATGCCTCCAATTGTTGACGGTCAAAATTCATATTACGTTGGCGACTTTGTCATTTTTTCCTCCTGAAGGTCCACCCGTCAGTTGGTTATAGACTCTCCACGAAATCCTCGGAACCCCATATTCTTTACATAGAGACTAACGACAAAGTAACCCATCGAGCTATGGTTTTTAGATATTGGGACATTCAATGCGTGAATACTTTGAAACATCT
Organism: Paraburkholderia sp. Ac-20342; assembly: GCF_017104985.1. Lineage (NCBI taxonomy): Bacteria > Pseudomonadati > Pseudomonadota > Betaproteobacteria > Burkholderiales > Burkholderiaceae > Paraburkholderia > Paraburkholderia sp. Ac-20342. Next base: position 57,830 of record NZ_JAAGPQ010000008.1, read on the forward strand.
CCGTCGTGAGAAATATGGATTCTTAATCTAGTGAACAATTCCTATCGCATCCTTTGCAGGATCTCTCCGATGTCCTACTCAGGAAACCATCGTAGCGGCGCGCGATGTTCGGGTAGTGGAGCGAAGAAGACAGTATCGCAGCAGATCGTAAGCCTCTTTTTCCGGGTTGATGGCAATTTTGTGAGTCTGAATCAGACCGGCGCGACACCCGGCGTCCAGATAGTTTGAAGGATTGATGGAGGCCACCGAGGAACGTCAAGCGCCTCTCGCAGCTTCTCTAGCGACCGGGAGTAACCCCGCGCAAGACAGGTAGGTCCCGCAGCCAATCATGAGCCTGCGGGACATGCAAACTGAAACGCTCAGCCAACGTTCGTCAGATCTCTATTTTCACCACGCTGACGGGTGGCAGACCGAACTCCCTCGCCTTGTAGCGCCTTCAGAGCCAACTCCGCAATATGAATTGTCTGCCGCTCTGCGCCTTGTTCAATCTGCTCTCGACAGGAAAAGCCGTTCGTCACTACATAGGCTGATACGTGTGATCGTCGGATAAGAGGGAGCAATGCACTTTCGGCGATCTGCATTGAAAGATCGTAATGCTCGGCATTAAACCCGAAAGAGCCGGCCATCCCACAGCATCCCGTTTCCAGCACGTGGTAGCGCACGCCCAGTTTGTCCAGGAGCGTCGTATCCCCCTTCATACCGAAAACCGATTTCTGATGACAGTGCCCATGGACCACTGCGTCGACCTCGAGGCGCGGCCAGTCGTAGTCGACGCGAGCGACGAAATCTGAGAAGAGATGTGTTTGATCCGAAAGCGTTTGGGCTCGCTCGTCGCCGGGACACTGCTTGAGAAGTTCGTCCTTAAATACGGATAGACAGCCTGGCTCTAACCCTACGATCGGTACGCCGCTTCGAATTTCCGGCCAGAGTTCGTTCACCGCTCTAAGCAACAATGCTTTCGCCTCGTCCAGCAGTCCATAGTCGTACAACGGTCTTCCGCAGCAAAGGCGTTTGCTTGGAAGCACGACGTCGTAGCCAATCATGGCTAAAACGTCGTACGCAGCCTTCGCAATCTGAGGGGAAAAGTGTTCGTTGAAAGTATCGACCCAAAGAATAACCCGTGGACGAGTTGTTGAAGGCCCCTGTCGCGCTAGCGGAGCGTCCCGATCGATCATCCGACTAAAGCGCTTCGCCGCAAAAGCCGGCAATTGACGCTTTGGCGAAATGCCGGCAATCCATTTGCCGACGGCGCCCAAACCGGGAGAAGACATCACAAAGTTTGCAAGCCGGGGAAGGCGAGCCGCAATCGGAGCCCACTGGCCGATTCGCCCCATGAACATCGCCTGGCGCGGACGACGATGCTTCTGGTAGTAGTGCGACAGGAATTCCGCCTTGTAGGATGCCATGTCGGTATGCGTCGGGCATTCCGACTTGCACCCCTTGCACGCAAGGCATGTATCCAAAGCTTCCTTCACTTCCTTGCTGTCCCAACCATCCGTGATGATCTCTCCCTGCAGCATCTCCCAGAACAGGTGTGCGCGTCCGCGAGTCGAGAACCGTTCTTCTTTGGTTGCCCGATAACTCGGGCACATCGTTCCTCCGCTTGCTGAACGGCATTTTCCCATACCGATACAGCGCTCTACTGACCGCTGGAAGCCGTCGCCCTCTGGACTAGCGAACGTCAGTTTGGTGTTGATGGTGACAGCTTTGTACGATGGCCCCATCCGGAGGTTTTCATCTGCTCGATAGGCGTGAACCACCTTTCCGGGATTCAGACGATTAGTTGGATCCCAGATAGCCTTGAACTCCTCCATGGCCCGCATGACATCGGGGCCGTACATGATAGGCAAAAACTCTGCTTTAGCCTGACCATCGCCGTGCTCCCCGGATAGAGAGCCTCCGAACTTAACAACGAGCTGAGCCGCCTCTCGCAAGAAGGAACGCCAAGTCGCTACTCCTTCGACGGTCCGGATGTCGAACGTGATCCGGGCGTGCACGCATCCATCGCCAAAATGCCCATATAGACACGTTTCGTAACCGTAGCGATCAACTAGAGTTTGAAACCGGCGCAGATAGTCGCCGAGCCGCATGGGGTCAACGGCCGCGTCCTCCCATCCAACGATGGGATCAGGCTTTGACGAATCAATCGAAAGCGCAACGGCTGAGGCGCCTGTTTCGCGGATCGACCAGATTCGCAGTTGCTTTGACCGATCCTCGACCACAATGCCACTCACGTTCGGTCCCGCATTGCCACCGGTAAAGTACGCGTGCGCTTCCTGCGCTTGCGACAAAGCATCGGCAACGTGGTCAGCTCCGAACTCCAGAATCACCCATGCATCGCCGTCTGGCAAGAGAGCGATCTCCTCCGCTTTCAAGCCGCGTGCCTGCAGTCCGCGGATGATGCCTCGGTCCAGACCTTCGATCGCAAGCGGTGAGAAGTTGTTGAAATGGGGAACCGCATCGGCGGCCGTATAGATATCAGTGAAGCCCAGGGCAAGCAGTACACGACAGCAAGGGCTGTGTACCAGACGCACCTTAGCTCGTAACGTGACAGCACACGTACCCTCAGTACCAACCAAAGCGCGCGCGACGTTGAACCCGTTTTCTGGCAGAAGCTGATCGAGGTTGAAGCCGGACACGCGTCGCTTGATCTGCGGAAACTCCCTGCGGATGTCAGTTGCGTACCGGTCGCGCAGGTCGCGCAACTTGCGATATACCTCCCCTCTGCGGCCACCTTCCGCGATAATGCGCTCCAACTCCGGCTCGGAGGTCGGCCCGACCCAGAACCGCGCACCGTCATATGTGCAGACTTCAAGAGCCTCCACATTCTCGACCGTCTTCCCCGCCATCACAGAATGAGCGCCGCAGGAATTGTTTGCGATCATTCCACCCAAAGTGCAACGGCTGTGAGTTGCTGGATCGGGCGCGAAAGTCAGCCCATGTTTCTCGGCGGCATCGCGCAGCGCATCGCACACGACACCCGGCTCGACGATGGCGGTACGATCATCAACATCAATCGAAACGACGTTGTTCACATACTTGCTGGCATCTGCAACTACCGCAACGTTGACGCACTGGCCGTTTTGGGAGGTGCCGCCTCCGCGCGTCAGGAAAGGCACATCATTGCTCGCGCAAACATTCAGGGCACCCACAAGATCGTCGACGCTCCGCGGAACAACGACGCCGAGTGGGACCTGTCTATAGTTTGAAGCGTCAGATGCGTAAAGCGCCTTGGATCCTGCGTCGAAGCGAATCTCGCCCGCAACGGCGCGTCTTAGGTCTGCCTCTACTTTTTGCAGCAGCGCACTGCTCGCTTCATATCGTTTGGCTTCTTTCACGTTACTTAGTTGCGCTCGCTGTCATCTTGAAAATGCCGGTTGCGTTCCCTGCATCGAATCGGAGATCAGTTTCCCAGCGCCGATCGACGCGGTTTAGCTCGCGCTTTCGCGTGATGAACTCGTAGAATGAGCCGGGAACTTCGCGGACAACCTTAACCCCGTTTGCGGACACGAACTCGCGTTTCACCATGTCGGCCCGATATGCCGTCTGAAATACCCTTCCTGACCGGGAGCTTTCAACTTCGAGCTTCATCGGCCGACCCTTCGCTTTCTCGCTCTCGGACAATGCGAACACATCGCCGACCCGATCAGTTGCGTGATTGAAGGCGTTACCTTCGGTTGCAATCCAGGCCATTTCCGCAGACTCTTCCAGAAGGGCTTCGTAGTCTGCTTCCGCGGGAATGTCGTGCTGCCTCGCGAACGCGCTGACGATTACTGGCAAAAGTTCATGCGCGCTCTCGATCGTCAGTGACCCGTCTCTTTCCAGTTCAGCCAGTTGCGATTCCGCTAACGGTGTGATCGGATCTTTCGAAGTGCTTAACACGTTGCTAACTGCCGATTGGAATCGATCAGAGAATCGCTCCGGATGGAGTTCACTCAGAAAGAACTGGGCAATTTCGTCTGGTGCATCTTCGTGAGCATACGCTCGTCCCGTCATGCCGAGTTTGTCCAGCGGGTAGCGTCCGTTGAGCTTGAATCCAAGCGGTCGCAAGATACGCGTGAATGCCGCTTCTCCGGGCGGCAACTCGCCATGGTGAGGCCAACGCACTGTACGCAACGCACCATGATCGAAATACACGGAGCCGCCATCGGCGATAGCGTCATTTGTATATGCGCGGCCGTTCGCTGACCTCTCCAACAGATCCTCAAAAAGAACCATATTCATCGCTTGTGCCAACTCGGCACGCGTAACCAGGCCCGCTTCCCACTCCTGCAACGCGGAAGGGAAATTCAACGTCCGGAAAAGCGTCTCCGTTTTTTCACGACCAAGCAACTTGCAGAGGAGGCTTTCAACATTTGGGTTTCGCATCATCGAACTCTTGAAGATAGTCAGTTGTAAATCGGAGGGCTCTCGCGCCGCGCTACTGCCGATCAATGCATTTCTCTCATTATCAAGGCGCGATCGATCCTAGTAAAACGAGTTAAAATTCAAAGGTGATGAGTTTTTGGAAAGACCATGCGCAAGTTTCACGTACCCAATATGGGGGCCCTGCTGGCATTCGAGGCAGCGGCAAGATATGAGAGCTTTACGCATGCTGCCAGGGAACTTCTCCTGACGGAGAGTGCTATCTCCCGCCAGATCGCGACGCTCGAGTCGAATCTCGGAGTCTCGCTGTTCGTACGCACGAGGCAGCGTGTAGTGCTTACGCGAGCAGGACGACTCTACGCAACGCAAGTGCGTCGAACCCTGGAGAATCTGGACCGCGACACGCTTTCCATCGTTGCGCATGGAAGCGGTGGTGGTCATCTCGAGCTCGCCGTGCTTCCCACCTTCGCGTCACACTGGTTGATACCAAGATTGCCAGACTTCAACGAAACGGCTCAAGATGTGCGGATCAATATGGGCGTTCGAACTGGAGTGTTCTCGTTCGATGAATCTCATTTTGAGGCCGCCATCCATTATGGCGAACCAACATGGCCAGGAGCCTCGTGCGACTACCTCTTCGGCGAGGCAGTTGTGCCGATCTGCTCGAAGGCCTTGCTAAGAGGCAAGGTAAGAGAGCCCGCCGACCTTCTTCAATATCCCTTACTCCATTCGACGACCCGTCCAGAGGCCTGGAGCCGATGGTTCTCGGAGCAGGGCGTTGAAGATGCGTCAGCAATGCAAGGGGTCAGGTATGAGCTGCACACGATGCTGATCGCGGCCGCCGCTGCGGGCATCGGCGTCGCGCTAGTGCCCGAATTTTTTGTTGTGAATCAACTCGCCCAGCATGGTCTTGTCATCCCTTTCAATGCGCGCTCCACGGTCGACTCTGCATACTATCTCGTCTACCCGACAGAACTTAGTCACGGCAAGCCGCTAGCACTGTTCCGAACTTGGTTGCTTCAACAGGCGAGCTCTTATGACAGCAAGAGTGGCTAGCACGATAGTTGTCCACTCGCCCGTACTTGCCGGCTGAAACCCTCACACGCGTGCTCATCCTAGTTGTAGCCGAGTATTGCTGCATATGTGACGTCCGGCCTTTCTGGTACGTTTCCGGCTATTCGCCAGCGCTCTCGAAGCAAGCAAGATTCCGTACGTTGAAACTGGCTTGGGAGTGGACCTCAGATCTTCCTGGCGAACAATTCCGACGCGGGCGTCTTCACTCACTTCACTGTACTCATTCCGAGATTTGTACACTACAGCCTCGACACAATAATCGTTCGAACGGCTCGCCGTTCGCACTAGAGAAAAAAGTTCATCTTCACGGTCGTTGAAGACATCGCCCTACCACCCGAACATGAATGGGCCGAGTGACGTTATGCCAGTTGTCGAGCTGGCGTCCTCAACCGGAGTGCGCTGAATACGAGGCCGACCATCGCACTACCACTGCCGAGCCATAAAGCGAGTTCGGGGCCATGCTGGCTGGAAATGCGAAAACACTGTGCTACGAGTGCCGCGCCGGCCGCCTGCCCCATCAGCCTGCTGATGGCGACGATCCCGCTCGCACCGCCACTTCTATGGACAGGCGCGCTGCTCATGATCGCTTTCATGTTCGGAGCCTGGTAAAGACCGAATCCTGCTCCACACAGGACGAGCCTGAATGCAATGCTGGCAATCGAGGTATCGGACGATGCGCTGGCCAGAGCCATCATGCCAACGCACAGAATGAGCAGACCGGTACTGCACAGCCCGCCCGCAGACCACCTGTCGCTCAAAGGACGCACGAGCAACGCCATCGCTGCAACAACCAACGGCCACGTCGAAAGAAGAAGGCCGGTATTGACGACTGAAATACCAATCACGGCTTGCAGGAAAAACGGCAACGCCACCAGCGCCAAAGCCTGTGTAGCAAAGGCGCAAACGGAGGTGACTGAGGATAGTCCAATGATCGGCATCTTCAGTAAATCCACGGGGAGCATAGGCGCCGGATGGCGTGCCTGATTCTTGAGCAGTAGCGAGAGGGACAGCGCGCACACCGCCGCCGCACAAATCGCCACCGACTTCTCCATTCCGTTAGCGAGCGTGCAAAACGAGAAAGCCAGCAGTCCCAAAAACGCTGCGCACAGCGACCCTGTGATCGCGTCCAGCGAATTGCGTGTGCCGCACACATCCGGGAGAAAGCGGAAAGCCAGTGGCAACGCAATTAAGCCGACAGGGACGTTCAACAGGAAAAGCCAATGCCAGTTGGCCAAAGACAGGATGCCTGAAGCCAGCGGGGGGCCCAACGTGAAACCCACCGCAACGACAAGAGCGTTAAGGCTTAAGCCTCTCCCGAGTTGCGCGCTTGGATAAATGTGGCGAATGAATGCAGTGTTCACACTCATGATGGCGGCCGCACCGACGCCCTGGGCAACCCGACCCACTATCACCCAGCCAAGTGAACTGGACGCACCGCAAACGAGGGAGGCGATGACGAAGACCACCAGTCCGAACAGGTACACTCGGCGATAGCCGATCGACTCGCCTAACGAAGCGAGCGGCAACAAGCCCGCAATCATCGCGATCTGATATGCGTTCGCGATCCAGATGATCGATGCCTCCGAACTTTGGAGTTCTCTTGCGATCTGTGGAAGTGCCGTGTTGCTGATTGTGGTATCGAGCGTCGCTAGTACCACCCCGCTCATCAGCGCCACCATCGCCAGGATGCGCTGGCGCGGTGTCAGACTGAGGACAGATGTTTCAAAAGTTGTCGAAACCATGATGTTGTAATGCCATTAGGGATACTCCTAATGGTAGGCGCACTGCAAAATAATACTAATCAATGTTTAATATCGCGTTATTCAACGCGTGAATGCCCTCAGATACCGGTCGAATAGTAGGACTCGAGTCCGTCTCAGGTAAGAGCCCTACCCCAACTCACAGCATTTTCGGCACCGTCACCCGGCCGGCGCGCGCTCCGCCTGTCGCTCGAAAACCTCGTGCGAACTCAATCCGACTACCTGCTCATAGATTTGCGGGTCGGTCGCGCCCTCACAACCGAAGAGGAGTACCTGACTGTTTTCATCGAGGCCGAGCTGGTCCCGCAGCTCCGGGTTCAACATGCTTTGCAGCAAGACGCCCATCCCGCCTGAGGCTGACTCTCCGCTCACAATTGGCGTGTCTCCCCCCCCATCCGCCAAAGCGCGCATCGCAGATACGACCCAGTGATCCGGGATCTTGATGAAGTCACTTGCCAACCATTGCAAAACCGACCACGCCGCGGGAGAAACCTCACGGCAAGCAAGTCCAGCCATCAACGTGTGGAGAGATCCCGCCGAAGGCGTAGGACGCCCGTTGATTGCGCTCTGGAATAGGCAGTCTGCCTCCGTCGGTTCAACAATGACGAATCGCGGCGTCTTGCCGGGATACTTCTTCGCAAAACCCAGGAATACCGCGGCGGCGATGCTTCCTACCCCACCCTGCATGAAGACGTGCGTGATTCGGCTGTCAGACGGAAGCGCTTCCAGCGCCTCCTCGACCATCACCATGTATGCGTTCATCACATTCCGCGGGAGTCCTTCTTTGAAGTTATCCCATGATGTGCTGGATACGAAGTGCCAGTTGTTTATACGACCGTCCTCCTTCGCGCGAGCGACCGACGCCTCATATTCACCGTTTATCCGGATAACGATCGCCCCAAGCGCCTCCATTGCCTCCTTTCGACCCGGGCTAACGTGACCATGGACGTAGATTACGCATCGGCACCCAAAGACCTTGGCAGCATAAGCAAGTCCTCGTCCCTGGTTCCCGTCGGTTGCGACGCAGACAGTAACCCGCTCCGTGATCGAGTGGAATTCATGGGACCGCAACTGGTCTGCCGTCGGACGCTTGCCCGTCTTCGCCTCCACCTCGTCGGCCAGAAGTGCGTAAACCGCGTAGGGAGCGCCCAAAGCCTTGAAGCTGCCAAGTTGACGGCCGAATCGCTGGCTTTCGTCCTTGTAGTACAGCTTCTCAAGCTTCAAATTCCGTGCACGATTATCGAGTGACCACATCGGCTGAGGGGAGTATTCCGGCCATTGATGGATCTCGTTCACCGCCGCTTCCCACTGCAACAGGTTCTCAACTGCCGCTTTGGCCGCGAGTTCGGCATCCGGAGTCATGCGTCCAACATTCTTATGATGCTCATATTCTCGACTCATGCTTTACCTTTCAAAATCTGAGGGTGAGGTGCCAAATACGCTCGGCTGCGAACGTATGCCGATCAAAGTTAGTTTTGCGAAATGGACGAAATAAATGCTCTTGCACGATCAGAAGTCGGGCGATCGAAAAACTGTGCAGCGAGCGTCTTCTCAACGATCTCGCCTTTGTCCATGAACACAACCCAGTCTGCGACCTGACGAGCGAAGCCCATCTCATGTGTCACTACCATCATCGTCATGCCCTCTTTGGCCAGCGAGACCATCACGTCAAGCACTTCGCCAACCATCTCAGGATCGAGCGCCGACGTCGGCTCATCAAAGAGCAATACCTCCGGATCCATGGCAAGCGCCCGCGCAATCGCGACGCGTTGTTGCTGGCCGCCGGACAACTGACCAGGAAACTTGTGGGAGTGTGCGTCCATTGCTACTCGCCGGAGCAGGACTTCAGCCTTCTCTTTTGCATCTTTGCTAGTTCGGCGGAGCACCCGGGTCTGGGCAAGACAGAGGTTCTCCATCACGCTAAGGTGCGGAAACAGCTCAAAGCTCTGAAAGACCATCCCAACCAACCGCCGAAGTCGCGGCATGTTGGTTGTGCGTGCGCCAACCGCCGTCGCGTTCACCCGGATCAATCCATCCTGATACGCTTCCAGTCCGTTGACACACTTGATCAAGGTGGACTTACCCGAACCCGAAGGACCACAGATCACGGTTACCTCTCCTCTCTCAACCTTCATGGAGCACTGGTTCAAGACCTTGAAGGCTCCATACGATTTCGACACGTTTTCAATTTCAATCATCGGCTAACCTAGGTTCGAGGTAACGCAACGCGCAGTTGTAGACGCCGCACGACCTGCGACGCAGTGAATGAGATCGCGAAGTAGACCACCGAAGCGAAGACGTACATCTCAACTAGGCGGCCATCGCGTTGAGCCACATCGCTCGCCGCGCCCAACAGATCAGTGAGCGACAGCACGTACACAAGCGACGAGTCCTGAAAAAGGACAATCGTCTGGGTGGCCAGCACCGGAAGCATATTGCGCAGCGCCTGAGGAAGAATGACGTAACGCGTGACCTGAAAATAGGTCATCCCAAGCGAATACCCCGCAAACAACTGCCCCACCCGAATCCCTCTCAGGCCGGAGCGGATGATCTCGGCAAAGTAAGCCGCTTCAAACATCGTGAATGTCACGAAAGCAGACGTACGTGCTCCGACCTGTACGGGGCGAGGAGCTCCAAGAACCCACTGGCCTACAAACGGCAGTAGAAAGTAGATCCAGAAAATCACCAGAATCAGGGGCAGCGATCGCGCAATGTCGACATATAGCTCGGAAAATTTCTTGAGTGGCCAGATTGACGATTGCCGCATCAGCGCCAGGATTGTTCCGAGTACAACTCCGCCAACTGTCGCTGTTGCCGTTAGGGAAAGTGTGAAGCCGAGGCCGTCAATGAGGACGTAGTGCGCGGAGCGCTCGACAACGCTCCAGTCGAATGAGTAAGCCAATGTGAATCCGATTTCGCAAGGTTGAACCTAGGCGTTCGTCAATGCCGGAGTGCCGTCTTTTCTTCGATCACACGCGAGACGACGACGATCACCACATTCAGGATGAAATAAAGCAGGGTGGCTGCGGTGAACGCCTCGAATACGTTGAACGTGTACTCCTGCATTGCCCGTGCTTGTGCGGTCAGCTCCGCGAGTCCAATCGTCAGCGCGACAGAGGTGTTCTTCACAATCGCGATACCCTCCGAGGTCAGGGTTGGAAGCATCGCGATGTAAGCTCGCGGCAGCAGGATGTGTCGGTAGGCCTGCGGCAAAGTCATTCCCAACGCAAGCGCGGCTCCTTTCTGTCCAACAGGCAGCGCCTGGATGCCAGCCCGGATCTGCTCCGCGATGCGTGCAGAGGTGTAGATACCAAGACCTAAGAAGGCAATGTAGAACGATCCAAACGGAAGCGTCTTCAGCCACATGCCCCACTTCTCAGGCAAGAGTTCGGGCATCACGAAATACCAAAGAAAAAGCTGCAGTAGTAACGGCACGTTTCTGAATATCTCGACGTAAGTCCGTGCGGATACATTCGCAAACCGGTTGGGCACTGTTCTCAGCACGCCGACAACCGTTCCGAGGGCCAGTGCGATTACCCACGCTAAGGCTGCTGTGCAGACCGTCAGCATCAAACCTTTCAGCAAGAAAATCGCATAGTTGTCCGAGCTTCCCATTGCGGTCTGGGCAAATACACCCCAGTTCCATCTGTATTCCATAAGGCCCTCCGTTGCGTCACTTCATCACGTAAGTTGCCGGATCAGCGGAGTCCGTCGGGGAATGCCACACGCGCTGAAGCGCCTTGCTGGGTGGCAAATTCAGTGTGATGTTTCGCGGGGGAATCGGCGCCTGGAACCACTTCTTGTAGAGTTGCTCAGCCCCGCCGGAGGCGTAGAAATCTTTGAGTGCATCATCCACGACCTTCTTGAAGGCCGGATCATCCCGGCGCATCACGATCGCATAGGGTTCCGATGACAGTGCCTCGGACGAAATCACGTATTCCTGGGGATTCTTGGAATTTGCGATTGCACCGGCCAGAAGAATATCGTCAAGAATCAGGGCACTCGCCCGACCTGTCTCCAGCATCAAGAACCCTTCCGAGAAGTCCTTCGCCGGCAGCACCGTCATTCCGAGATGTTGCGACTCGTTCAACTCGTTCACCTGAAGCAGATTGTCCGAACCCGCATTCGACGTAACGGTTTTGCCCTTGAGGTCCGCCAGCGTGGTGATGTTGTCGGACTTGCGCGTCGCAAACCGGTTTGCCGCTACGAAGGTCGTGACGGAGAATGCCACCTGCTTCTGTCGTTCGAGGTTGTTCGTCGTCGTCCCGCACTCGAGATCGACAGTCCCGTTCACGATCAGCGGAATGCGAGTGGATCCGCTCACCTTCGCATAGCGAACCTCCAGAGACTTCATGTTCAACTTCTTTTGCACCGCCTCAGCAACCTTACGGCACAGATCAACGGCGTAGCCAATCGGTTGCTGCCGATCGTCCGTGTACGACAACGGAATACCTGCCTCGCGGTATCCAATCGTGATCGCACCGGTCTCAGCGACCTTGCCAAGTGTCCCTGTGGAGGTTTGTGCCGATGCGCTCAAGTTGGCAAGCAAAGCGATGGCGGAAAGCAGAAGCGTTTTTGTTCTCATCATCAAATCTCGAATGTGTGGTGGAAGAACAGTGATGATCTTAGATAGAAAAAAATATATGATTGGTATTGAAAAGTGCAGACACCTCCATAAAAAATGAACCTACGGCAGCTTCGTTACTTTTGTGAGATCGTCGAGTCCGGCAGCTCCGCTCAAGCGGCGGCCAGGCTCTATGTAGCCGCTACGGCCGTAAGCGCGCAGCTCTCTCAACTCGAGGGCGAGCTTGGCGGCGAACTCTTTGATCGATCGCGTCGTCCAATGGAACTCACGGCGCTCGGGCGGCATTTCTACCCACGTGCCAAGGAACTCCTCACAAACGCCGCCCGGCTCTGCGAAGAGACCCAGGCCATCGCGGCTGGACAGAGGGGGTGGCTTGCGATCGGTTTCGCGCGTTCGGCCATGTTTTCGATCGTTCCCAATGCGGTTCGCAGGTTTAGAGAAGCCTCACCCGAGGTGGAGATCGAACTGCTTTACAGGCCGAGCGAGCAGCAGCCTACAGAGCTTCTTACCGGACGAATTCAACTCGGCATATCCCGTTTCGTCGGCTCCTTTGATCGTGTCGACGGCCTCACATACACTCCTCTTTTCGAAGACCCCTTCGTTGTTGCATTACCGTGTGATCATCGGCTCGCGCGTCGCAAAGTGTTGAAGCCCGGTGAGCTCGACGACGTCCCATTCATTTCCTATCCGCGGGTCCCGCAGACACATTACGCGGAAGATACGTTTGCCCTGCTGCGCAAGGCCGGCGGAAATCCGGTGCCTGCCTACCACGCGGACGAGATCAATCTCGCGCTCGGGATGGTGGCGTCTGGTCTCGGCTTCTGTCTCGTTGGCCGTTCGGCCTGCGAGGGAAGCCGAAGTGATATTTCGTTCGTGAGACTCGCGGGCCTTCCCGAAGTCGCCACGATCGTCGCTGTCACACGTGCCAGTGAAGAGAACCGAATCGTGTCTGCGTTTGTCTCAGCACTCAATACCCACCCTCTTGCACAGAACGTCGACCAAGAATGAGGTCGATCTTCTAGCGCATCAACCCATAGAGCTGCCCCATGAATGTTGTGTTCCTGCCCGGTACCATGTGTGACGAGAGGCTCTGGAGCCGGTTGCTGCCCGAATTGGCACCGCTCGTCCATCCCAAATTCGTGTCGCTCTCTGAAGTCACAGATCGCGAGTCAGCCAAACAAACGCTACTGCGTGAGATTCCTTCAAGCTCGCACATCGTCGCCTTCTCGATGGGTGGCTATCTTGCGCTGGAGCATGCGCTGGCGAATCCGCATCAGGTGAGGTCGCTGGTTGTCGTTGCCGCATCAGCCAGAGGTCTCAACACGCAAGAAAAGGTTCGGCGTCAACGCATGCTCGAGCAGCTCTCCACGCACCCGTACGCAGGAATTTCGAAGCCCCAGTTAGCGGCATACCTAGGGCCGGCCGGCACTGGCAATCCGGAGATCGCCGCGACGATCGTAGAAATGGATCGAACGCTGGGGGGCAGCGTATTGCAGGCCCAGATGCGAGCCACAATGGAGCGCCCCGATCTCATCCCCTCATTAGATTCCATCGACTGTCCCGTGCTGATTGTTGGTTCTGTCAACGACAGGATGGTCCGGGTCGAGGATCTGCAGGAGATGCACACACACCTTCGCGACAGTCGCCTGCAGTTGCTCGACGGACCGGGTCACATGATCCCACTGGAATCGCCAGATGAACTCGCGATCCAGATTCGCTCGTTTTACGACACCCTGCCGTCGCTGTAGGCTGCCCCAATAGTGCTAACAGGTCAAAGCATGTACGCGAGGTTGGGCAGTTTGCTGCTCGACCGCCGCCACCGCGCCTCCTGAATGTCAGCTTGAGGCGGTGACCGTTCGATCTGGCGTCTCCATGGCATGTACCTCCTGAACTTCGTTTGCGATCCGTTCCGTCTCTGGCTGTGCGCGATTGAGCGCCCCTTCCCACTTCGCGACAATCGCACATGCGATCGAGTTGCCCACTGCGTTGGTCGCGGAGCGTCCCATATCCATGAAGGTATCTACGGCCATAATCATCAGCACGCCTGCTTCCGGAAGGTGAAAGTGGGAAAGCGTTGCCGCGATCACGACCAATGACGCGCGTGGGACACCCGCTATGCCCTTCGATGTCACCATCAAAACGAGAAGCATCGTGATCTGCGTTTCCAGCGGCAAAGCGATGCCGTAAGCCTGTGCAATGAATAGGACGGTGAAGGTGCAATAGACCATCGTTCCGTCGAGGTTGAACGAGTACCCCAACGGGAGAACGAAACTTGAGATTCGACGATCGACGCCGAATCGGTCAAGGGCCGTAAGCATCTGCGGAAACGACGCTTCCGAACTTGCCGTCATGAGTGACAACAGGAATGGAGCCCGAATCATTCGGATCAGCGAGAACACTCGTCGACCAAGAAACAGGAAGCCCGCGAAAATCAGAAAGAGCCACAACGACGCCAAACCCAAGTAAAAGAAGCCGACTAGCTTGGCGAACGTGAGGACGATCCCGATCCCCTTTGTTGCGATTATTGAAGAGATCGCTGTGAATACTGCGATCGGTGAAAATCGCATCACAGCTTCCGTGATCTTAAGCATCATGGCGCCGATCTGCTCAATTACATCGACGAGAAGTACCCCGCGCGCCCCGAGTGCGGCGAGTGCAGTACCGCAAAAGATGGAAAAGACGACGACCTGCAAGATCTCATTCTGGGCCATCGACTCCGCCGCAGAGCGCGGCACTAGATGGGTGATGAAGTCTTTGAGCGAGAATGCGTTCGTTGCCAGTGAAGCGTGCGCCGAAGTCTCTGGAAGCGGGAGCCCGGTATTTGCACCGGGTTGGAGCCAGTTGGCGAGGACGAGGCCAAGGGCAAGGGAGACGAGTGATGCTGAAATGAACCACCCCATTGCCTTCAGACCGACTCGGCCGACAGCAGACGCGTCGCCAATCCTAGCAATTCCGGGCACCAATGTCGCAAAAACGAGTGGGGCAATGATCATTTTGATCAGGCGCAGAAAAACTTCAGTTCCGATCGAAAAGTAATCTGCGAGTGAAGACATCACGGCAGGGTCTGTGATTTGTTCGTGACAGATCCCACCGGTGATCACGCCGAGAATCATCGCGGCGACGATATAACGCGTAAGAGATTTGGTCTTACTCATGTCATGCTCTGTGAGAAATCCAGGGGCGTATCTCGCCGATCGGCAAATAGCCGATGCGATGCAATCAGGCAGAACTGGATTTTCTGAAGGGCAGCCGGTCGGCTGGCTAAACGATCTCGAAGATTGCTTCGATCTCGACTGCGAGGCCTGCAGGCAACGATGCCATCCCGACCGCGGATCGCGCGTGGCGCCCCATTTCGCCGAAGACGCTCAGGAAGAGCTCCGAACATCCGTCGATCACCTTCGGATGATCTCTGAACTCGGGGGTTGCCTGAACCATTCCAAGAATTTTTGCAACACCGCGCACCCGCTCGAGATCGCCGATCGCTGTCTGCACTGTTGCGAGAAGCTGAAGACCGATCGTACGCGCATCGCGGTATCCTTCTTCCACGGTGTAATCGGCTCCGAGGCGCCCCTTTCGCAAAGTTCTGTCTACGTTGCGTGCGCCTTGGCCCGACACGAAGAGAAGATTATCGACTTTGTAGTAAGAGGCGTAACTGCCTACCGGTTTGGGAACATTCGGCAATTCGATTGCCAGCTCTGCCAGACGCTGCTTAATGGTGGTCACTGCAGTCTCCGTATCTTTTGTGGAACGCGACGCGTGCTTCCAGAACTTGCGTCGCTGTAGTGAGGCGTGTTGGGCCGTCTATGGCCGACGGTGAACGGAAGTCTCACCGCCGGCTTGTTCATCTGCGAGAACCGCGATTTACCTGTCGGATTGACTCGACTCTTGTCTGCGCTCAGTTAACCGAGCTCTCGAAGATCTCGGAGGCGGGCCGTCCCACGATCCGCTCATAGATGCTCGGGTCGGTCGCGCCCTCCAGACCAAACAATAGGACCTGACTGTTTTCATCGAGGCCTAGTGACTCTCGCAGAGCCGGGATCTCTTTCGACTTCAGGACCACCGCCGTCCCGCCAGCAGCCGTTTCTCCGCAAACCACGGGCGTGTCACCATTGCCTGCAGCGAGCACGCGCATCGCGTGTTCTGCCCACGAGTCGGGGATAGTCACGAAATCACTGGAGATCCAGTCCAGTATTGCCCACGCCGCCGGCGAAACTTCACGGCAAGCAAGGCCTGCCATGATCGTGTGCAACGAGCCGGCAGAAGGCGTCGGAGCCTTGTTGAAGGCGCTCTGATAGAGGCAATCGGCCTCGTTCGGTTCGACCATGATCATGCGCGGGTTCGAGCCACCCAGACTCTGGTGGAATCGGAGAAAAATCGCTGCGGCGATGCTGCCCACACCGCCTTGAACGAAGATGTGCGTGACGGCCTTCGGATCCGGCAACTGATTCAGGGCTTCATCCACGAGCACCATGTATGCATTCATCACGTCGCGCGGAGAGCCCGATGCGTAGTTGTCCCATGAGGTGCTGGAAACGAAATGCCACCCGTTGTTCTTCGCGTCGCCCCGCGAGCGACCGACCGAGGCTTCATACTCGCCCTGGATGCGGATGACGATGGCGCCCAGCGCCTCCATTGCTTCCTTGCGACCAGGACTCACGTGTTCATGGATGTAGACCACGCAACGACACCCGAAGTGCTTTGCTGCGTACGCTAGCCCGCGCCCCTGGTTCCCGTCGGTTGCAACCGTAACGGTCACGCGTTCCGTGATAGACCGAAATTTCCCGCTACGAAGGTCGTCCGAAGTCGGACGCTGACCGGTCGCCTTTTCAACTGCGTCCGCGAGGATGCAGAAAACCGCGTACGGCGCGCCGAGCGCCTTGAAGCTTCCCATTCCGCGGCCGAAGCGCTGGCTCTCATCCTTGTAGTAGATCTTCTTGACACCGACCTGTGAGGCCAGATTGTCCAGCGAATGCAGCGGCTGGGCTTCATACTCGGGCCAGCCATGGATCTCCTTGACTGCAATGCGCCATTCGCCCAAGTTGTTGACGGCGGGGAATGCGCGATCAGCCTTGGCGGCGTCGAACCATGCGGCGTTCTTATAATGCTGGTATTCGGGGTTCATACAGTTCCTGACTAAGGTAGCAAGCGGGACGCGATATCTGCTGTCCAACAGGTGTTTCAAACAAAATCACAGGGTGCCCACGTCTCGTCGCACCTCGACGTGAGGCATCGATGGCAGTCGGCACGCCCGGCGAATTCCGGGACAACCACTTGATTCCAGTCAGCGTACGTGTTCAAAATCTTGTACCGTGAGCGTCATGCGCATTCGGAATACCATCCCGCGAAACGTGCAACACAGGGCCGCCAGCACCTCGCCTGGACCACGCCATATGGCGCAAGCCAGGCCGCATAGACAGAGAATCGAATGGAAGCAAAGTGGTTGGAAGACTTTCTATCCCTGGCAGAGAGTCGGAGCTTTTCGCGTGCGGCACACGACCGTCACCTCACCCAGTCAGCACTGAGTAGACGCATTGCTGCGCTTGAAGCATGGCTCGGTGCCCAGCTCATTGACCGGAGTGTGAGCCCCATACGTTTGACATCGACGGGCATCATGTTTCGAGGACAGGCAGCCGAGATCCTTCGCGGCATCTACGCGGCGCGAACGTTGGCGCACGGCCATGAATTGGTCGCCGACGGCGTTGAAGTCGTCCGCATGTCGGTCGTTCACCCTCTTCTGTTCACACTCGTGCCCAACCAGTTACGGCAGATCAGGGCGGAGCTGGGTCATGTGAAGGCCAAAGTTCAGGCGGTCAACGTTCCTGACGGCGTACGCGCCATGGTCGAAGGCGAGACCGACCTTTTTCTTGCATATCACCACCCTCACCTACCGATCGTGCTGGACCCCAATCGATTTCCCTTTCTTTCGTTGGGGTCAGAAAGGTTCATTCCGGTGTCGGCCGTGGGCCCGAACGACGGTCCCCTCTTTCAGCTACCGGGTGACAGTGCCGAGCCGGTGCCGTTCATGGCATACGCTCCCGGGACGTTTCTCGGAAACGTCGTTGAGATGCTACTTCTGAATGCATCGAGGCCCTGCGCCCTTCAACGCGTATTTGAGACACATCTTTCCGAGGCGGTGAAGGCGATGGTTGTCGCCGGCAACGGGCTTGGCTGGTTACCAGAGAACAGCATCGCTCGAGAAATGCGGGAAAAGTCCATGACGTTCGCGGGAGGCGAGCAGTGGACAACGCAACTGGAGATCTGCGTGTATAGGTCGAGTGACACCCAGAACGCCGCAGCAGACGAACTATGGGGCTGGCTGGCGAAAAGCGCTGCGAGCAACCATCCATGAGATGGCTAATCGGCTACCAGTGCGAGTGAGACTCCTTTACCTGGTAAGAGAGCGCCGGTGAATGCACTTTCGTTCCCGGTGGCCACGGCAAGTAGCGCCTGTATAGGATGCCGCAGGCGTTGGCTCGAGAATCTCTTCGCCTGACAGCGGCACGAGAAGCCGTCACTGAGAACGGGAGGCCTGGTCCCGTCCTCGACAACACTTTTCCAACTCTGACTGTAAATGCGCTCCGACTGGTCCCGATGCTCGATCTCGTGACCGAAAGTACCGGCCATCCCGCAACACCCGACACTTACGAGATCGACTGAAGCGCCGAACATGGAAAACAGGTCTTTCCAGTTTTTCACAGCAGAGGGCACGTTCGCCCGCTCGGTGCAATGCGCGAGGAGCCGATATGCAACATCGCGATTCGGCATCCTCTCCGGTCTCGTCGGCGATGTGGCCAGTGCCTCGAGCAACCACTCCTGGATCAGTCGCACGTTCACCTCAGCGATGCCGCTCCCGGTTGAACGATACTCCGAACGATAAGTGAGTGTTGTCGCCGGTTCAATGCCGACAAGGGACACTCCCAGTTTTGCAAACTGATCTAACTGTCGAGCATTCTTTGCAGCGACGCGTTCGAAGCGCTCGAGGAAACCATGCACTTGTAGCGCCTTTCCGTTAGGAAGAAACGGGACAGCATGAGGCTCGAAGCCAAGAAACCGCAGAAGCCTGAATACGTCTAGCATGACCTCCGTGTCGAAGTAGCGCGTGAAAACATCCTGTACAACAAGGACGTGTTTGCGCCTCTCCAGCGGCGTCAGATTAGCGAGCGTGTCCACACTCGCTGGCGTGAAACCTTGGCGGGAAAGTTCCTTATCGAGGTGTATCGGCGCAAGCTCGGGCACATCGACGAGACCGATCCTAGATTGCAGCCACTTTGCAGCGAGGTTTTGCGAAAGCACACCATAGACCTTAGGCATCTTTGCCGCCCAAGGCAGCAGCGATTCGAGACCTCCCACAACGTGATCTCTCATCGGCCGAAGGTAGCGACCGTAATAGAGCGCCATGAAACGCGCACGAAAACTCGGCACGTCCACACTGACCGGACATTGTGTTGCGCATGCCTTACAGGCAAGACAGCCTTGCATGGCATCCATCACTTCGTTCGAGAAATCATATTGCCCGGCTTTTCGCGCGACAGAATTCTTCAACCGCCGGAACAAGCCATCGCGAGGCGCCGGATTCGCCAACAGCGCGTGCTCGTCGACGCCGGCGACCGACAGCCTCGCCAACCATTCGCGCATGAGTGACGCCCTACCCTTAGGAGAGTGTCTCCGTTCCCGGGTTGACTTCCAGGACGGACACATCGGATCGTCCAAGTCGAAGTTATAGCAGGCACCGTTCCCATTACAGGACATCACGCCGGGGTAGTCTTCACGGACGGCTATTGGTACTCTCCGATCAGCAACGCCTCTTGTAGGAATGTCGGCGATTTGCGCTAGTCCATGCGTGGCTGGCGAAGCGATCTTGCCAGGATTGAGCTGATCATACGGATCGAATGCTGCCTTGATCTCCTGTAAGAGACCATAGACGGGACCAAAGAAGCTGGGAGCGTATTGCGACCGGAATCCCTTGCCGTGCTCTCCCCACAGCACCCCCCCATACTGTGCAGTGAGTCGCGCTACCTGGTCCGATACCTCTCGCATGATCAGATTGTCTTGCGGCTCGATCATATCGAGCGCCGGGCGGACATGCAGGACGCCAGCATCGACGTGGCCAAACATGCCATATCGAAGTTGGTGGCTATCGAGCACCGCACGGAAGTCAGCGATATAGTCCGCCAGGTTCTCGGGCGGAACCGCAGTATCCTCGACGAACGGTACCGGCCGCCCCTTCCCAGGAAGCTTGCCAAGCAGGCCAACGGCGCGCTTGCGCATTTCCCACAGATTGCTCACCGCTTCCTCGCCGCGAGCGATTACATGTATCAGCCGGCCGGTTATGCTTTTTTCCTGTTCCCCCAAAAGCTGATCGACCTCCGCCAGCGTCGCGTTCAATGCGTCGAGATCATCGCCTACGTATTCAACAAGGTTGATGCCCTGCGCAAGCGTACTTCCGGTGTCGGGAATGTACTCCCTTACGGCTGGCCATACGCGGTCAGTCCGAGCGAGCTGAAGCACCATGCTGTCGACAGTCTCGATGGAGGTCGGTTTCAGCGCCATCAGCGCCCGAGCGTCACGCAATGCTGCGTCGAAGCTACGGTACTGGATTGCAATGATGGCCGCGTGCTTCGGTATCGGCAAGACATTGAGCGTCGCCTCGGTCACAAGGCCCAACGTGCCTTCGGCGCCACACAACACCGAATTCATGTCGAAGCGGCCGTCGGTCCGCCTCAGATGGGCCAGGTCGTAGCCAGTGAGACTTCGGGTAAGCGGCGGGAAATGTTCCTTGATGAGCGCACGGTTGTTGTGTTCAAGATTCTGCAGCAGACGATACACCGCGCCGATCTTGCCCGGCAGCTTTGTCATCGTCGCAAGTTCCTGGCTGTCGACCGGTCGCGACCGCAGCGATTCGCCGCCCAGCAAGGCCGTACGCAACTCCAGCACGTGGTCTCGCGTCTTTCCGTAGACTACCGACCCTTGGCCGCTGGCATCGGTGTTCACCATCCCACCGATCGTGGCGCGGTTGGACGTTGATAGTTCCGGTGCGAAGAAAAGCCCGTGAAAGCGCAAGGCTGCGTTGAGCTGATCTTTGACCACACCGGATTGCACGCGGGCGATCCGCTGGGCGGGATCGATCTCGAGAATCTGATTCATATGCCGCGAAAAATCGACCACAAGACCGTCCGTCAGCGACTGTCCGTTGGTGCCGGTGCCGCCCCCTCGTGCAGTCACCTTGACTTCTTTCCAGGCCGAAGTTCCCGCCAGTGCCAATAGCCTGACAACATCGTCGTGGTGTCTGGGAAAGGTCACGCACTGCGGCGTGACCTGGAAGATCGAGTTATCGGTCGAAAAAACGGTCCGATCTCCCTCGGAAGTCGATACTTCGCCCTCGAAGCCACTTTTCGCCAATGCCTCAACAAAGTTGAGGTAGAGAGGTGCCGGCGTCCCGACTGCGTTCAGCCGCGGGATGGCGCGATCAGTAGAGCGAAGCATCGTTGTTCCCTTCCCTTATACGATCACGTCCGCGAGCGACGCCATGTCGTCGACCCACAGATCCGGCTGGTGGGGCGTGCCGCCGAACGGGCGCTTGCGGCGGTCGATGAAGGCCGAACGCATGCCCGCGGCCTTCGCACCGAGACAATCGAAGGCGTGGTTCGCGACGAACAGGACTTCGTTCATCTTCACGCCCATGATCTCGGCGGCCTTCGTGTAGGTCGCGACGTGCGGCTTGAACGACTCTGCTTCCTTGACCGAGATGACGCGGTCGAACGGGATCTTGTGATAGTCCTTGGCGGTTTCGAGCATGTCCGGATCACCGTTCGACAGGACCACGATCTTGTACTTCGTCTGCAGACGAGCCAGAGCTTCGGGCACGTCCGGGAACGGCTTCAGACGCTCGATGCAGGAGACGAGATAGCGAACTTCGTCGTCGGTGTGCTCGATACCAGCGCGATCCAGCGTGTAGGCGACCGCGCGGAAACCGATCTCACGGTACGGCGTGTGTTCTTTATGCAGCAGGGCGTCAATCATCGAGTTTTCGAAGTGCGTCCGACGCCACCAGGTAACGAACGAATTCGGGTTACCCGTCCAGCCCTTCTCTTTCAGGAAGGGCGTGGCGAATTCCGTGAGGCCCTTTTGCATGTCGACCACGGTACCGTACTGGTCGAACATGACGACCTTGATCTCGCTCTTGAGTTGTTCCACGTTGCTCATCACTATCTCCTTGGTTGGATGTGTCGCGGTGTTCTGTTTGTCACCACGCAGTTTCACTTTAAGTACCACTCAATCATTTTTCAAATGGATTGAAGGTATTTCGATATTCATTCAGTCAATGTTGTATCGGCTAGTCGTCGCTATAGATGCTGTCTGGCCGAGGCTCGCGGACGAAGAGCAGACCGATCACAAACGAAGCGGCAGCAACTGTCACCGGATACCACAACCCGAAGTAGATGTTCCCGGTCTGAGCGACCAGCGCGAAGCAGATGGTCGGCAGAAGTCCACCGAAATAGCCGTTTCCGATGTGATAAGGCAACGACATGGCTGAGTACCGGATGCGGGTCGGAAACATCTCGACCAGAATGGCCGCAATGGGTCCCAACGTCATGGCGCCGAACGTCATTAGCGCGACGAGTAGCAGCAGGATCATCGGCTGATTCACCATCTCCGGGTCGGCCTTTTGCGGATAGCCCGCCGCTCTTAACGCCTTACTCGTGGTGGCTTGAAACTCCTTTTCCAACGCCTTGGCTTGTGCAGGCGGCATTCCCTTAAGCGATGGAGCGACTAACTCGGTCGTTCCGATCTTCACGTGAGCGGTGGACCCTGCTGGCGCGTCTACGGTCGCATAGCTCGCAGAGTTAGACGACAACACGCGGCGCGCAAGATCACAGCCACTGTTGAAGGTCGCTGTTCCTGTGGGATTGAACTGGAAAGAGCAGTCCTTGGGATCGGTTACGATCACGACCGGCGACGATTCCTGTGCCGTCGCAAGCACCGGGTTCGCGAAATACGTAAGCCCATGGAAGATGGGAATGATGAAAATCGACGCGAGAAGGGAACCGCCCAGGATGATCGGCTTCCGTCCGATTCGATCAGACAACCGCCCAAAGAAGACATATAGCGGCGTGCTGATCAGAAGCGCCAGCCCCACTAGCAGATTCGTCGTACTCGCGTCGACCTTCAACGTCTGGGTCAGGAAGAACATCGCGTAGAAGAGCGCTGTGAACCAAACCACAGCCTGGCCAGCCAGAAGACCAAACAGCGCTTGAAGCACGAGCTTCAGGTTCCGCCATTGACCGAATGCTTCGGATAACGGAGCGCGTGAAATCTTTCCTTCAGCCTTGATCTTCTGAAATGCCGGAGACTCGTGCATCGACATTCGCACGTAGACCGAAATCCCGAGCAACACCGCCGAAAAGAGAAATGGAATTCGCCAACCCCAAACCTCGAACGATTTCCCGGTCAAGGTCCGCACAATGAGGATGACGACGATCGACAACAGCAGGCCGACCGTAGAGGTCGTCTGGATCCAGGACGTCCAGCCGCCCCGCTTGTCGTTCGGTGCATGTTCTGCGACATAGGTTGCCGCGGCGCCGTACTCACCGCCGAGAGCGAGGCCTTGGAGCATGCGCAAGGCTACGAGGACAACGGGCGCCGCCACGCCAAGGGTCGCATAGCCAGGCAACAAGCCAACCAGGACCGTCGAAAACCCCATGATGAGGATCGTCAGCAGGAAGGTGTACTTGCGCCCTACCAGATCGCCCAAACGGCCAAATACGAGCGCTCCGATCGGACGAACGATGAAGCCCGCCGCGAAGGTCAGGAGCGCGAAAACGAATGCCGTGGTTGGATTGAGACTGCTGAAGAACTGAGCCGCAATCAGTGCCGCGAGCGACCCGTAGAGAAAAAAGTCATACCACTCAAAAACTGCTCCGAGCGAAGCAGCGAAAATCACCTTCCTTTCTTCGGCATTGATCGCATGCGGACGCGCCGCAGCTAGCTCGTTGCTCATCATGTCTCCTCCTATCCTGTTCGCGCCGACAGGATTGCCGACGGATAGCCGGCTTGGACACGTAGTCTCGTGTCTGGAGGCCTGCAGGTATCAACGATATGTCTGCAGGTTTTATTTTTGAAATGGATAGGTTATATCGAACTATTCACGTGAAAAATGATCGCCACTAACACCGCTTACAGCCCCGCGCATGCGCTGGCGACCAGGTCCCGCATCCACTTGTGCGTCACGCTGTTGTCGTTGCGACGATGCCAGTAAATATCCCAGGAAAACGGTTCGGAAGTGAACGGTAGCGCGCGAACGGCGAGGGGCTCGGCTGTGAAGCGTGCAGCCAGCTTTCCAGAGATAACCGCGATCAGCTGGCTCTCGCGCAGGATCGGCGGAATCAAAAGCCAGTGCGGCACCTTGGCTACGACCTTGCGGGCATACCCTAGATCTGCCAGCACGTTATCCACGAAACGGATGTCCGTCGGGCTCATTGCCACTCGAAGGTGGTCAGCATCGAGGAACCTCTCAAGCGTCAGTTTCCCTTTAGTAAGCGGGTGGTCAGCGCGCATAACGCAGACCATCTGATCCATGAACAGCTTTTCACTGCGTATGTTCGATGCGTGCTGCAGCTGCATGCTCAACCCAAAATCGAGTTCGTCAGCCTCCAACGCCTTGATCGTCCGCTCCGGGGACATGTGGAGTATGTCCAATGTCACGCCGGGCGCAGTTTCGGAGAGTGTCGCCAGAATCTGCGGAAGTACAAGGCAGCCGACCAGGTCAGACATCCGGGCGGTGAACTCTCGATTGGCGGTCGACGGATCGAAACCCACGTCGCTAGACATCAGTCTCTCAGTTTGTCGGAGGATTTGCCTAACGGATTCACCCAGCTCGATCGCGCGAGGAGTTGGTTCCATGGTGCCGCCGGACCGGATAAACAGGTCGTCCTTGAAGAGATGCCGCAATCGCGACAACGCATTGCTCATCGCTGGCTGGCTCATCGGAATTCGCAGGGCCGCCCGCGTCACATGCCGTTCTCGCATCAACGCATCGAAGATGACCAGAAGATTCAGGTCGATGGAGCGAAGATTCATGACAAGGTCTCCAACCGCAATGGCTTCATATCGTACATGAATATTCGAATACGTAAAATCCATTTCGAAAATAATGATGCGCGCTATAAGCTGGTGAAGTGACATCGAGGAGACGAACATGAGCACGAACGTGGCGGCGCAACGCAGCACGCAACCGATCAGCGGCAAAGACTCTAAGCCGCTCAGCGGGGTGAGAATCATCGATCTGACACGCGTTGTGTCAGGACCGTTTGCAACTATGCATCTGGGCGACCTTGGTGCGGAAATCATCAAGATCGAAGAACCCGTAAACGGCGACGACAGCAGAGCGTTCGGACCGCCCTTCGTAGGAGGCGAAAGCGCTTACTTCCTGTCCGTTAATCGCAACAAGCGGAGTTGCGCCATCGACCTCAAGAGTGACGCCGGGCGGCAAATCCTGCTGCAGCTCATCGACACGGCCGATGTAGTAGTGCAGAACTTCCGGCCCGGAACAATGGACCGGCTTGGCCTCGATAATGAGACGCTCAGGAAGCGCAATCCGAAGCTCATCTGCTGTGCAATCTCGGGCTTTGGCACCGAGGGTCCCGATGCGCAACGACCGGGGTACGACCTCATCGTCCAGGGCGAAGCTGGCGTGATGGACATCACCGGCGATCCCAAAGGGCAGCCGACCAAAGTCGGAACCTCGATCGCCGACATGATCGCGGGACTTTTCGCCGTGCAGGGCATCCTGTCGGCGCTCTATGAACGAAGCCAGACAGGTATCGCTCGCACGGTCGAAATCTCGATGCTGGATGCCCTTTCCTCGCTACTCACGTTCAACGCCGGTATCTACTTCACAACGGGAGCATCGCCGACCCGAAGAGGAAATGAACACCCGACGATCTGCCCATATGAGACCTTCCAGGTCGCGGATGGCTGGATCAACCTGGGCGTTGCCAACGACAAATTCTGGCGACTGTTCTGCGAAGTCACGGGTGCAAAGGATCTGTTTGAAGATGAGCGATTCACCACGGCGCCGGAGCGGGTGAGTCATCGTCTGGAACTCACGCCGCTGGTTGCCGCGATCCTCCTCGACCATACTCGCGAGTACTGGGTGGAGAAGCTGGGGAAGGCCGGCATTCCTTGCGGACTGATTCGCACCGTTGCTGAGGTCTGTGAAGCACCTCAGTTGACGCAACGCGGAATGATACTGTCGATGGAACACCCGGCCGCGGGCGACGTTAAAAATATTTCAAACCCCATTCGGCTAGACGATGAGCCGTTGCGACAAGCTGCTCCGCCTCCGATGCTTGGGCAGCATACGCACGAGATCCTCAGTTCTTTGCTGGGTTTCTCGCCTGCCCAAGTTGCAGAACTATCTCAGCGTGGCGTCATTCGTGAGCTCTCGGAGCGCACCGAACAACAGACGATTGCTAACTGAATTATGGACGAAACACTAGCTCGATCCGCGTTCGAAGAAGCACTGCGGACGTATCACCAAGACTTCAACACATTCTTCCTCGCGCGCCTGTTTGGCATGAAGGTCGAATACGACGAAGACTCTTGCATCGTAGCGATGCCCGTCAAGGACTTCATGTTCAACCCGCAAGGCTCGCTGCATGGGGGAGTGACTGCTACCGTTCTCGACATCTCCATGGGTCACCTGCTCAAGCAGCACGTTGGCGCCGGTGCGACCTTGGAGATGAATATCCAGTATATTCGCGCAGCGCGCGAGGGAACACTCACCGCCCGAAGCAGTTTCATCAGGAAGGGGCGACAGATCTGCTTCCTGCGCTCGGAAGCCACCGACGATAGCGGATCCATCGTCGCCAGTGCCACATCGACTTGGAAAGTACTCTAATTCACATCATCAAAGAGAACCATGTCAGCCCCAATCGACCCTTCAGTTAGGCCGGCGGGGCGAGCAGGACGAACGTTGCTGGAGACGGCCACGACGTTCCTGTTCGTACCTGGAGATAGAGAGGACCGCTTCGAAAAAGCACTTCGATCGGACGCCGACGTAGTGATCATCGATTGGGAAGCGTCCGTCATCACGAGTCGCAAGGAAGCGGCTCGCCAGAACACTATTTCGTTT
This sequence comes from Paraburkholderia sp. Ac-20342, assembly GCF_017104985.1. Taxonomy (NCBI): domain Bacteria; kingdom Pseudomonadati; phylum Pseudomonadota; class Betaproteobacteria; order Burkholderiales; family Burkholderiaceae; genus Paraburkholderia; species Paraburkholderia sp. Ac-20342. Next base: position 84,747 of record NZ_JAAGPQ010000008.1, read on the forward strand.
CTGAAACAAGCCGACGGCAGGAAGATCGCCGTCCGACTTAATCCGTACTCAGGACGCGACTTTCTCGATGACGCAGCCGCCCTTTGGGCTATTCATAGGTCCATCGCCGGCGCATTCCTGACCATGGTCAGTTCCCCAGACCAGGTTAACTGCTCGGTAAAGGCGCTTCCGCCGTCACTGCCTCTCGTTGGTATGATTGAGACGGCGCAGGCGCTTATTCAGGTCGACGATATTGCGGCGTGCCGTCCACTTTGCCGGATTGCGTTTGGCAACATGGACTTCCAGACCGACTTGGAGTTGCCCCCGGAAGAGAACGTTGGCTTGATCTACCCCAGTTCGAGGTTGATCATTGCGTCTCGCGCTGCGGGTCTGCCAGGCCCGATCGCAGGCGCAACGGAAAACATCGCGGATCTGGATCACTTTGTTGCCTCGGCGCGATTCGAACGGAACCTCGGTTTTCTCGCGAAACTTTGTGTCCATCCGTCCCAACTGGCACCGGCTCGTCAGGCCTTCGCACCGTCCGAACAGGAAATTGCCTGGGCGAAGCAGGTGTTAGAAGCAACGTGTGACTCACACGCCGTTATGATCGACGGCCGGATGATTGATCGCCCTGTCATTGATCGCGCGCAGAAAATACTGGCGCGTGCTCAAACCCGGACGAAGTGATGCCGAGCAGTCACCGAGCATGACCAATCGGGACGCCATCCTGTCGGTCAGGCCCTACACCGCGGCACAGTGTTAGCCCATTTCCCAATGAACTCCGCAGAGACGAAGGTCTGCTAACCACTGCGGCAACCGCGACCCAGTTCACATAAGATGGCGACGGTCTGTTGCCGTCTTCCATTGTCTGAGCGCAGCAGGCCCGACTTACTTTCGAGCTGCTGCCCTTCGATTTGGCCGGAAATCGAAGGTAATCGTCAACTATCATTGCGCAGATAGCCAACCTTTCGAGAATCCGGCATCTTGTAGCATACGATCAGTGCAATCGCGCAGATGACTGTAACGTACCAGTAAAACGTCGACTCGCTGCCCACGGACTTAAACCAAAGCGCCAGATACTCCGCTGTCCCACCAAAGATCGAGTTTGCCACTGCGTAGGACAGCCCCACGCCCATCGCCCGGACTTCGACCGGGAACATCTCCGCCTTGATCAGCCCACTGATCGACGTGTAGAAGCTGACCATGATCAGGGCTGCAGAAATCAGCGCACAGGAGAGCAACGGACTGTCTGTACCTTTGAGGACATACATCAAGGGAACGGTGCCAAACGTGGTCAAAATGCCGAAACAGATCATCGAGTTTCGCCTACCTATCCGGTCAGAAAGAGCACCAAGCAGTGGTTGCATGATCATGAACACGAACAGCGCACCCGTCATCACTGCGCTCGCCGTTTTCGCGGACATGCCTGCGGAATTGACCAGGTATTTCTGCATGTAGGTCGTAAAGGTATAAAAACTCAACGAGCCAGCCATGGTAAATCCCGCAACCGTAAAGAACGCTCGCTTGTGCTTCAACACACCTCGAATCGTCCCGGCATCTTCAGAGTTGCGCGAATGCACCGTAGAGGTCTCCTCCAGCGACTTGCGCAGGTAGAGCGAGATCAAGGCTGCCAGTGCGCCTACGAAAAAGGGGATACGCCATCCCCAAGCCTTCAACTCGTCAGCCGTCAGGATCTGTTGAAGAACCACGCATACGACAAGCGCGGCAAGCTGTCCGCAAATCAAGGTCATGTACTGAAAGGAGGCGAAGAACCCCCTGCGCGCCGGCGGGGCCACCTCGCTCATGTAGGTCGCGCTTGTACCATACTCTCCTCCGACCGAAAGACCCTGAAACATGCGGGCGACCAGAAGCAAACACGGCGCCCAGACGCCTATCGATGCGTGGGTCGGCAGGAGGCAAATAACCAGCGATCCACCACACATCATCAGCACGGACACCATCATTGAAGTGCGCCTTCCATGACGGTCGGCGATTGTTCCGAAAAGCCAGCTCCCAATGGGCCTCATGAAAAAACCCATGGCGAACACCGCTGCGGTATTCATGAGTTGAGTGGTGGAATTGCCACTCGGAAAGAAAGCAGGAGCAAAGTAAATCGCGCAGAACGCGTAGACGTAAAAGTCGAACCATTCCACAAAGTTGCCGGAAGATGCGCCAATGATAGCCAATACTCGTCGACGGGTGTCGCTATCCGCAACGACTTTAGTTGCAGCAAGGTCATTCATTTTTGAATCCTTCACAATTGAAAATCGCTCATACCCCTTGCCGATATTGAAATAGCTAGCTCATGATGTCGCGCGATTATCGCCGTATTGCATCGGCATAGAGGGTGTCTCCTGTCACGCGACTGAATTAGCGAAGGGCGGCGATCCTGTTGTCGATCGGTTTGCTTGTTCTATCCGCCCTTCGAAGATTGCTCTACGGAAAGCTACGCAAGGCTAGCTCAACCTCATCACGAAAGGATTCTCGGGTGTTTTGTCGGAGTTATTGATCCAGACGGTCTTGGGCTGGAGATAAGCCTTCATCATTTCCTGTCCGCTTTCCCGTCCAAGGCCACTGTGCTTGATACCTCCAAACGGAGCCATGAAACTTAGCGCGCGGTAGGTGTTCACCCAGACAGTCCCGGCTTGAAGCTTTTTCGTGAGGCGAAAAATCCTCTTGATATCGGTCGTCCAGATGCCAGCACCGAGACCATAGTTAGAGGCGTTGGCTAGTTCAAGAGCGTGACTTTCATCATCAAACGGGATGACTGCGAGGACAGGGCCAAAGATCTCGCGTTGCGCGAGTTGTGACTCATTCTTCACATCCCTGAAGATCGTGGGTTTCACGAAGAGGCCCTCTCCGGCTGCGTGATGTGCCTCCCCACCAAGCGCCAGCCTCGCTCCCTCGGCTTCTGCATCGGCGATGCAGTTCAAGACTTTTCGATAGTGCGCAATGTTTGCCATCGGGCCCATCTGCGTCTTCGGATCCATCGGATCGCCGAGCTTGATGTCGGTAGCAAGAGCGCAGATCTTATCCAAAAACTTTTCATAGACAGACCGTTGAAGCAGCAGCCGCGAACCGGCCATGCAGGTCTGCCCACCGGCGGCAAAAATACCCGACGCGACGCCTGCTGCTGCAGCGTCTAGATCGGCATCTTCGAACACGATATTCGGTGACTTCCCACCGAGTTCCAGCGTTGTGTGCTTGAAGTCATCGGCTGCCGCGCGATTGATCAACCTGCCGGCGTTGTCGGAGCCAGTAAAAGCGATCTTTGCGACATCGCGGTGGCGAACCAGAGGCTCGCCCACTGCAGGGCCCGTACCGCAGACCACATTCACGACGCCCGGCGGGAAACCAGCTTCATCGAAGAGTTCTGCAAAAGCCACCGTAGACGCACTTGCGAACTCTGACGGCTTGACTACAAAGGTGTTGCCCGCGGCAAGGCCCGGAGCGAGCTTCCACGTCAGCAACAGGAGCGGAGAGTTCCACGCCGTGATAGCGGCGACGACGCCCAATGGCTCCCATGTCGTATATACCAGATGATCGGCTTTATCGATTGGCAGGACACCGCCTTCGATTTTGTCGGCGAGACCGGCATAGTAGTAAAACCATTGCGGAATGTAACGAAGCTGAAGAAGCATTTCGGTCATCAGCTTCCCGTTGTCGCGCACCTCCAACTCCGCCAGGCGTTGAGCGTGAACGCCAACCAAGTCGCCGAATTTCCGCAATAGTGCGCCACGCGCCGTCGCCGTCAAACCTCCCCATTCTGCGCTGGCAAAGGCGGCTTTCGCTGCCTGAACTGCACGATCGACATCGGCCTCGTCGCTATCAGGAATTTGACACCAGTCCTCATTCCTGAACGGGTCGAGACTAGGAATCCATTTGCCTGAAGCCGCCCCTACCCGCTTCCCAGCAATGATATTTTCAAACTGTTGCATGAAAGACGCTCCATCCAATTACACAAAGCCTTCTTCGTTCAGGAGGCACTCAAGCCTTCGGTGGCGCACTACTCGTATGCGGCCTCACCCAATAAGGCGTAACGGAATCGGTCCTTCAGATGAGATCCGTCTCGCGGTGGCATCACCAGTGGGGCTCGCGTCGGTGCGATCTTCACCTGAGCGAAGACAGGGCCTTCTTTACGGTGGATCCGGTCGCGCAACGTCAGGACCTCGTCCATTCCCGTTGCTACCGCCGAAGCAGTGATTCCGCATGAAGATGCAACGCCTGCAAGGTCAACACCGCACCCAGTGTGTGTCGGTTGCCCGCCCGTTTCGAGATAGACCTCGTTATCAAGGACGACGACGGTTAGATTCGCCGGCCTTTGAGCGCCGATGGTTGCGAGCGCGCCCAGTTGCATCAGCATCTCACCGTCGCCAGTGACAACAACCACCGGTCGATCGGGTTGAGCTTGCGCTAGACCAAGCCCAGTTGTGCTGGCCGCGCCCATGGCACCCCAGACCGGAAAAGTCAGCGGGCTATCGCCAACCGCGGCACAGTCCCAGACCGCCGACCCCAATCCCGTCACAACCAGCAAGTCCCCTCGATCACGCAAAAGAGCGGCGACCACTTCGCGACGATCCAACCGATTTTTCCCCTCTTGGCGCTCCATGGCGGCCCTCACTTTGAAAATGTTTTCGCGCCAATCAGACGCTGAGAAATCAATACGGCGACGCTCTTACCACCTCCGTATGCCATCTGAAAAGCGGCTTGCATCGTGCCGGCGACTGACTCCGCTCGGTCTACCTCGAGCACCGGAAATCCCATCAACTCGAAGCAACCCTTCGTGGCCTGCCCCATCGGGATCTGCCAAGGCACATACTCGCCCCACTGCCCGCGCATGGTTACAACGATGACAGCGGGGAACGTACATGCGGAAAGCAGGGAAAACAGATTGACGCAATTGCCGACACCGGATGACTGCATGAGAAGCACGCTACGCTGTCCGCCAAGCCAAGCCCCGGCAATCAGTCCAACGCCTTCCTCCTCAGTCGTAAGCGCGGTCGAAACGATCTCCGCATCGTCGCGACACATCGAGATAAGTCGCGCGTGGCCACCATCCGGCACAAAACAGACCTGTTTGACGCGGTTGGCCTTCAGTGAGTTGTAAATATCGACCGGCCACTCGATGGTGTTGTCAGGGATGCCCAAATCACGCTTTGCATCCTGGCTTTCCCGAGAGTCAACAAAATTCATACTCAAAGCTCCCCCTTTCACTGTGAACCAATCAGAAGATTTCGACGTTTGATGCGAACGCTTACTTACTTGCGATTTGCCCCGAGTCAGAAACTCGGCGAGGAATTCGTCCACGGGATGTCGACAGCCGGGAGCCAACAGACGTGCGCAGCGAGGGGGCGCGTGAGAAATGATGACGCGGGCGTACGGCTATTGCCCACGAATGCCGCCTATTGCGGTGTCTCCGGTGTCGCTTCTCTCGTCTTAGATGCAGGAAGCGTCGCATTTTCAACCATGGTATTTTCCTGGTGAAGACGGCACCAATTGATATTTGGCATGGCGACATTCGTGCAGGCTATGCCGCACTACGAACAATTCGAGTTCTCGCGTCCGCCGACTTATCTTTGTTCGACCGCTGCGCATAACCGGATGTATTTCGGCTGAAGTGGCGTAACGACAAGCTCGATCAGTCGAATTAGGCGTTCAGAACTGCACGGCATATCTCGATCTACGCTTGCCGGAGCCATTGCTCGAAGGATTACCTCAAGCGTCCGTTCGAACGCATCTACACCGATCAGGGAATCGCAATGACTGCCGGATGCGCCTGCGTGTACCGGCCGCGACGCTGCCGACCGACGGCCTTCTCGATCCGTCGCGCGAGTCGCGACATCGATACCGCAGCAACACTAGACCCAGTCGCCATCTTAAGGGCGCGATCTTCTTCTAGAGCCTGGCCTACACCGTCTTCCGGATCTTAGCAACCGTGGGAAGGGCATAACCCTTCGTCGGTGCTGCGACATTGGTCATCGTTGTTTTATGATAGCGCCTCCGCTCGCTATTGAGACTTAGTCTCAACAGCGGATGTTTGATCTCTGCGCGAGCGATGAACGACTAGGAACTGATTCGAGGAAATAGAACATGTCAGGATATCTGCAGGAAAGCGAAAGCACGACTCGGAACAAAGCTGTGACGCTTCCATCGCTTTGCGAAATGCGTGCCTCGGGCAAAAAAATCGCCATGCTGACTTGCTACGACTCCAGTTTCGCTGCTTTGATGGACCGATGCGGTGTGGATATGCTTCTCGTTGGCGACTCTCTGGGTAACGTAGTGCAAGGCCGGAACACGACGTTGCCAGTGACAATTGAGGAGATCGCGTATCACACATCCTGCGTTGCGCGCGGCAATCGGACCGCGTTCCTTGCTGCGGACTTGCCCTTCGGGACGTATGGAACGCCCGAAACGGCCTACGCGAATGCGGTGAAACTGATGCAAGCAGGTGCGCAGATGGTTAAGCTGGAAGGTGGCGCCTGGCTAGCCCCCACTGCGAAGTACCTTAGCGAGCGCGGCATTCCCGTCTTCTCACACATTGGCTTGATGCCTCAGTCGGTGCATCAACTCGGCGGGTACAAGGTGCAGGGCAAGACGGCAGAAAGCGCAGAGAAGCTCAAGGCCGATGCTCTCGCGCTACAGGCAGCGGGAGCCTGCTTTTTCTTGTTGGAAGCAATACCGGCTTCGCTTGGGAAAGACCTGACGGGTATCTTAGATGTTCCAACTATCGGAATTGGCGCTGGGCCTGATTGCTCCGGGCAAGTACTCGTGATGCACGACATGCTGGGCGTCTTCCCGAGAAGAAAGGCCCGCTTTGTGCGGAACTTCATGGAAGGGCAACCCAGTATTGAGGCTGCAGTGCGCAATTATGTTGAAGCGGTCAGAAGCGGGACTTTTCCCTCATCTGAACACGTTTTCTAAGACATCACGACGTGCCCGATGTCCCCACAACCGAAGCGGACTTCGATCTCCGCCTTGCATCCTCGACACCAAGGTCAATCAATTTCTTCCGGCGACGGGCGGTCCAATCATGCTGTCCTGCCCCGTTCTCAAATGTGTAGCCAGATATGTAGCTAGAGGTCTTTTCTGGTTACCATATCGGCGGCAAAGCTCCTTCCAGAAAGGGTTATTGGCCAGGAAGCAGAACAGTACGACATCGTGTTGATGTGATGCATGACATGTGCCGCAGCTCGATCAGGGCCGTCGTCGTGCTGCACGACGGCTGCAATGCAAGCGTCGGGGAGCATACATAGCCCTACGTACAGCCAGCAAGGCAAGCCTCGCCTTGCTGGCTCCCTTCCCAAGCTCAGGCATGCCAGGCGGTTATCACCTTATGCCTGACGCAGCCTTGACGCCACTGCCCGCGTCTTTCAATCTCCGTCAGGAACGCGCTGCTTTACGCCCCGCTTTACGCCTGTTATGCACGCCGACAGCGTAGTCGACATTGCCAATGCGCGCCGGAACAATCAATCACATCGGAGACTGCATCGACATGAATTGCCTCGTGCCTCGTTCAAAGGGCGCGTCACGTGCGCTGCTCGCGTTTCTGCTGGGCGCGGCGTGCGCATTTGCACCCACCACGCGCGCGGACACCCCACACGCCGCCGACGCCCAGGCCGGCAGCATGACGCCCGCCGCCTCGCAAACCGCAACCACGTTGAGCTGGAAGCTGCGCAATACGCGCATGATGATCCCGACCGCGAACGTCGAGCGCTCGCGCGAGCCCCTCGCGCTGCCCGATGGCCGCCCGCTCGATCCCGATGCGATCACGTTCACGGTCGACGGCACGACGCTCACGCTGAGCGACTATCTGCGCCGCACGCAGACCGACGGCTTCATTGTCGTGCGCGATGGACGCGTGGTGCTCGAGCGCTACTTCGACGGCTTCGGTCCGCATCAGACGCATATGTGGGCATCGATGACGAAATCGGTGACGGGCCTTCTCGCCGCGCAGTTGATCGTCGCCGGCAAGCTCTCGCCCGACGCGCCGCTTTCGAGGTATGTGCCGGAACTCTCGGGCACGCCGTTTGGCGACGCGACGCTCCAGCAGAACCTCGATATGGAGGTTGCCGTGCGCTATCCGGCCGCGCTGCCACCCGACCTCGGGCTGTTCGCGGCGGTCGGCTTCGTGCCGCGAGCGAGCGGCGCGCCCGACAGCATCCATCGTTTCCTGCGGGTCGCGCTGGCGTCGCCGGATGCGCATGCGGACGGGCTGTGGTACTACCAGAACGGATCGCCCGAAGCGGTGGCGTGGGCGATCCGCAACGTAACCGGTGAATCGTGGAGCAAGCTGGCATCGCGTGAAATCTGGAGCAAGCTCGCCGACGACGATGCCGACATCGTGGTCGATCACACCGGCACCGAGATGGCCAGCGGCGGTCTCAACACCACGCTGCGCGACGCGGCACGCTTCGGCGAACTCGTGCGCATGAGCGCGGCCGGCGACGGCACGCGTTTTCCTTCGAACGTTACGCATCTCGCGCTGCAACCGGCCACTAACAGCGCGGCCTTCGCCAGGGGCAATCTCGCGCCGGGCCGGCCGGGCTACGGCTATCGCGACTACTGGTATCAGTTGAAGGATGGCGACGGTTCCTTCGCGGCGAGCGGCCGCTTCGGCCAGGCGATCATCGTCGATCCTCGCGAGCGGCTCACGGTCGTGAAGCTCTCGTCGTCGCCCGATCAGGCCGCGCGGCCGACGAGCGCAACAGGTGGCGCGATCGGCCACGCGCCGCTCGATACCGCCGACGCGCTGCATCAAGCTGTCGTAGCCATCGCAAAAGCGGCCGCGCAAGGCGGCACGCGATAGAGCGCCCGTTCATACATGCCACGTCCGCGTGACTGGCGTGCCGCAGGCCGTTGCAGGCGAGGCGCAGCGCCCCGGCTTTTCCTGCAACGGCCGGACTCATCGGCCGACTTGCGATCGACCCGCGATTGACCCGCGGCCCAGTCTGAATCCTGCGGAAGTTCACGATAACTTTCTCTTCTCAAACAAGCGAGCTTGCAAGAAAAATACAGGTCCTTTCACGAAGCTGAAATACAAGACCGATAGTGTCGCGGTTCCTGTCAACTGCCCGACGTTTCTGTCAATCAGCCAACTTACAACAATATCGTGAAGACCAAAAACTCGACCCGCACCTATTCAATCTTGCTTTCCGCAATTCTGGCAGCCAGTCTCAGCGCATGTGGCGGTGGTGACAGCAACATCGGCGCCGCGGGCGGCAACAACGGCAGCAATGGTGGCAACGGCAACACAGGCGGCAATAACGGCGGCGGCACGGTTGACAGCAAGATTCCCGTGCTGACGTTCACCGATCCGCAAAGCACCTACGATCTGAACAACTATACGCAGACAGATAGTTTCCCTCTGCAATACGCGACGAGCGGCACCAATCTGCTGAATGCCGAGGCATCGGGCGTGGCCTACGATAAGGATACCGATTCGCTGTTCGTCATCGGCGACGGCGGCACCGCGGTCGTGCAGGTCGCAAAGAGCGACGGTCATGTTCTCGATTCCATGACGCTCAATGCCGGAGATTTCGAAGACACGGAAGGCATCACCTACGTCGGCGGCGGCAAGTTCGTGCTGGTGGAAGAGCGCCTTCGCCAGGTCGATATGTTCACTTATACCGCAGGCGGAACGCTGAAAAGAGCCGACGTGCAGTCCGTCAAACTGGGCACGACGGTTGGCAACGTCGGTATCGAGGGCGTGAGCTTCGATACCAAAACGGGTGGTTATATCGCCGTGCGCCAGTCGCAGCCGACCAGCATTTTTCAGGCTGCGATCAATTTTGCCGGCGGCTCGGCGACGGCGTCGGACGGTACGCCCATCCTGCCGAGCACGGACAATCCGCCCGTGTTGTTCGATGCGGACAAGACCGGCCTCTCCGCATTCAATGACGTGTTCTCGCTCTCGAACATCGTCCCGGGCACCGCGCCGGACTACGACAACGTCATCATCATCGGCGCGCCGGATGGCAAGATCGTCAAGATGGATCGTACCGGCCGGTTGCTGAGCAGCCTGTACATGAGCGCCACCGCCCAGAACGAAGGCGTCACCATGGGCTCGGACGGCATCATTTATTCGGTCGGCGAGCAGGCAGCGGGACCGAGCCTGCCGGGCCTGACCATCTTCAAGCCCACCACCGACAAGACCAACGTCGGCATCGGCAGCAACCTGTACCTGAAGTTCGATCAGGCGGTGCAGGCCGGAGCCGGCAATATCGTTCTCAGCAACGGCGCCGACGATACGCGCACGATTCCGGTCACCGACCCCACGCAGGTGACGTTCAGCGGCGGCGTGATGAAGATTCATCCGAAGTTCTTCATGGTCGCCAATACCGCGTACAACATCACGTATCCGGCAGGTACGGTCAAGACCGCGACGGGCAGCAATCTCCCCGCCGTGTCCGATGCGTCCACATTCTCGTTCAAGACGATCGGCACCGTCGACAAGACCGCTCCGACCTTGAGCAGCAGTGCGCCGGTCGATGGCGCGACGGGCATTATCGGCAATCACCTCACGCTGTCGTTCAGCAAGGTCGTTCAGGCCGGTACGGGCAACCTCGTCATCAGCAACGGCTCCGATACGCGCAATGTTTCGATCGACGATACGACGCAAGTCAAATTCAACGGCGGCCGGGTCACCGTCACGCTCGCGACACCCTTGCAGGATAGTTCGCGCTACAGCGTGAAACTGGCTAGCGGCGTGATCACCGACCTGTATGGCAACGCCTATGCCGGTCTGACACAAAGCTTCACGACCGCGGCCGCCGGTGCGCCCGTGCCGACCGTGCTGATCTCGGAAGTGAATTCGAATGCCGACGGCGGCCAGGACTTCTTCGAGCTCTATAACTACGGCAGCACGGCAATCGATCTGACCGGCTGGAAGTGGGGCGACAGTCATGCCGACGTCAACGATGCCAACAATAGCGCGGCCTTTGCGGCCGGTACGATCCTTTCGCCGGGCGAGCATCTGGTCGTGGTTCCGGGTGTGCCGGGCACGGACGAAAATACGTTCCGCACGACCTGGGGGCTGGCAGGCACGGTGCCGGTCATGGCGATGCTGAACGTCAATAACGATCCGGCGAATCCTATCGGCCTGGGCAAGGGCGATGCGGTGATCGTCTATGACGCGAATGGCAATGTCGTGGCCGCGATGAACTACGGCACGCCCATCGAGGCCACGCAGGGCGATGGAACGCTGAAAGCGATTCCGTCGGCCCTGGGTACGGATGCCACGCTCGTTGCCGCCGGCAATCATGCGGGTGCCGTCTTCGTCGGCGGCAATGCGAAGGTGTCTGCGGTGTGGGATACCGTTTCCACCTCGGCGCCCAACTATGTCGAAGCCGTGGTGGGCGTGAACGGCGGCCAATCCGAGCCGGCTAAAGCGGCGTCGATCGGCTCGCCTGGGCAGTAACTCCTGGGCCATCACTGCCCGCCGCGTCGCGGTACGAGTCTCGTGAAAAACCGTCCGACTTTCTGTCGGGCGGTTTTTTTTGCCTCTGTTTTTTCCTCAAGCTAACCGTCACCGCACATCAGTCGAGATTGCCCTGACAGACGTACTTGATGGTCAGGTAATCGTCGAGACCATATTTCGAGCCCTCGCGGCCGTATCCGGACTCCTTGACGCCGCCGAATGGTGCGGCCTCACTCGACACGGCCCCTTCGTTCAGGCCGACAACGCCAGCTTCGAGTCGCCGCGCCACACGCTCGGCCCGCCGCATGTCGCGAGTGTAGAAATAGGCGGCGAGCCCGAATGGCGAGTCATTGGCCAGGCGCACTGCTTCTTCTTCCTGATCGAACCGATAAAGCGGCGCGACGGGCCCGAACGTCTCCTCGCACGTCACGAGCATATCGTTCGAGGCATGGGTGAAAACGGTCGGGGCATAGTAGTTCGGTCCCAACTCGGTCAGCCGTTTGCCGCCCGTCAGCACGATCGCGCCTTTCGATACGGCGTCTTCGACGTGGCGGGCAATCTTGTCGATCGCCTTCGCGTTGATCATGGGGCCGATCTGTGCCTCGGGGTCGGTGGCCGGGGCCACTTTCAACGCGCCGACACGAGCGGCAAGCAGTTCGGCGAATCGGTCGAATACGCCCGCCTGCACATAGATCCGATTCGGACAAACACAGGTCTGTCCGCCGTTGCGGAATTTGGCGGCCATCAACCCGGCGATTGCCGCGTCGAGGTCCGCGTCGTCGAAAACGATAAACGGCGCATTGCCGCCCAGTTCGAGAGAGAGCTTCTTGAGCGTGCCCGCCGATTCGCGCGCCAGATACTTGCCGACCGCCGTCGATCCGGTGAACGTGACCTTGCGTACCCGGTCATCCGCGAGCCAGTCCGCCACGGCTTCGATGCCCTGCTCCCGCGACGCGCTCAGCATGTTCAGCACACCGGCCGGCACGCCGGCTTCCCCGGCGAGTGCAGCCAATGCCAGCGCGGTAAGCGGCGTGTCTTCCGCGGGTTTGCCGACTACCGTGCAGCCCGCGGCCAGAGCGGGGGCGATTTTCCGCGCGATCATCGCAAGCGGAAAATTCCATGGCGTGATGGCCGCGACGATACCCACGGGCTCTTTCATCGCCCGCATCTGTTTGCCACGCTGCTGTTGCGGAATGAGGTCGCCGTAAGTGCGCGTGGCTTCTTCCGCGAACCATGCGACATACGACGCGCCATAGGCGACTTCGCCCCGGCTTTCGGCCATTGGCTTGCCCTGCTCCATCGACATCAGCGTGGCCAGGTCTTCGCTGTTCTCCACGAGAAGTGCATGCCAGCGGCGGAGTATCGCGGCGCGCTCGCGTGGCAGGCGATTGCGCCAGCTTTCGGCGGCCTGGTATGCCGCGTTTGTCGCGGCACGCGCGTCGGCGGGACCGCTATTCGCCACTTCCGCAATGATTTCGCCGGTGGCCGGATTCGTCACCGGATAGCGTGCGCGGGATACCGCCTCGCTCCACTCGCCGCCGATCAGGTTCCGGGTTCTGACCAGTTCTTCGCGCTTGAGCTTTAAAGCCATGATGCGTGCCTCTGATAATGGGTGTGCCCGGATCGACGCATGCCGGGCCATACAGAGTTTCTGTCAGCCCTTCAGTGCATTGCGCACGTCGACGTGCTCGAGCATTTCGTCGAGCGTCTTGCGCACGCGTGTCACCAGCTCGTCGATCTCGCCTTCGGAATAGCAGAGTGCCGGCGCGAAGCCGAGGATGTTGTCGCCAAACGCGCGAAAGATAATCCGGTTGCGATATGCGGCATCGGCGATACGCTCCGGCAGTTTCAACGACGGATCGAAACGGGCTTTCGTCTTCCTGTCCGCAACCAGTTCGACGGCGCCGAGCAGACCGCGGTGGCGCGAATCGCCGACGAGCGGATGATCGAGCAGACTGTCGAGTCCGCGCGCGAAACGGGCGCCCTGCTTCTGACCGTTGGCAAGCAGTCCGCCTTCGAGATAAAGACGCAGGACTTCGAGGGCGACAGCGGCGCTGACCGGATGTGCCGAATAGGTTTGCCCGTGGCCGATTGCCTCGCCCGCTTTGGCGCCGTCGGCGATTCCCTGATAGACCTCGTCGGACAGGAGCAGCGCGCCCATCGGCGCATAGCCTGCCGTTAGTCCCTTGGCTACCGTCATGAGGTCGGGTTCGACGTGTTCCGCCTCGCAGGCGAACAGCGGGCCCGTGCGACCGAAACCGGTGATGACTTCATCCGCGACGAACAGAATATCCAGTCGACGACACGCGTCGCACATCGCCTTCAGCCAGCCTTTCGGCGGAACGATCACACCGCCGGACCCTTGCACCGGCTCGCAGAAAAACGCCGCGACATTCCCCGCGCCGAGTTGTTCGACTTTCGCTTCCAAGGCGCGCACGGAAGCCACGATGATTGCCTCGGGATCGTCAGGCGTTTCGCTACGGTAAGGATATGACGAGGGAATGTGATGCTGCGTCGCCAGCGGCACGTCGAAGTTGCGATGAAAACTGGCGATCGCCGTCATGCCCGCCCCCATCGACGACGAACCGTGATAGCCGCGTTCGAGTGCGATGAACTGCTTTTTCGATGGCTTGCCAATGGCGTTGTAGTAGTGCGTGATAAAGCGGATCGCGGAATCTATTGCGTCCGAACCGCCCAGCGAGAAATAGACATGGCGCAATGACGCGGGGGCAAGATCGATGAGGCGTTGAGCCAGCTCGATGGCCGGCTCAGAGCCGAAATGGAAGTACCCGGTGGCATAAGGCAATTTCGACATCTGCCCGGCTGCCGCCCTGACAATGCTCTCGTGCCCATAGCCTGTGTTCACGCACCAGAGGCCGGCGAAGGCATCCAGCAGCTCGTTGCCGTCGGCGTCGTAAAGCCACGCACCCTTACCGGATTTCAGCACGGTGACGCCGCGCGCTTCGTGGGCGCGATAGCTGACTACGGGGTGAATAAGATGTTGACGGTCTGATTCGATAAGCGAGGTGAGCGACATTTTCGGGCTCCTTGATAAGCGCTTCTATCGGATAAGCAACAGGGAAAACTGCCTGCACCCATTTGCACCCATTAAACCGCGACACTCGTGCACAGTCTTCCTATCAAAAGTAGTAAAACCGGCCACTAATTTTCCCGGAGACGATAGAGCGCTATGGCAACCTGAAGCTGAAAGCGCACGTTCGGGTCGTCGAGCGTGACGCCGAGAATCTGCTCGATGCGCTCCAGCCGATAGCGCAGCGTGCTGATATGAATACCCAGGGCACGTGCGGCGTGTACAAGCTGGAAACCTTCGTCGGCGAGCGTATGGAGCGTATCGAGCAGCGATTCGCCGCGCGGACGATGGACGAGCGGCACGACCAGCCGCTCGATCAGCATCTCGCGCGCATCGGCGTCCCCGAGCAATGCCCGCGGAAAAAGAATTTCCTCGAAACGGTGCAGCCTTCCGGGACGAAGCATCGGAAGCAGTGCGTCGACGTCTTTCGAGCCGACCGCCATGCCGTCGATGCCCGTATGCGCGCGACTGACTGCCATCGCCGCGTGCCGGTCTCCGATTGCCGCCCACAGGGTCTCCACGGACGCCTCGGCAGGCAGGATGAACTTGATCTGATTCAGCCACACCGCAATCAACGCGGACTGCCTCTGCGCTCTCAATTGGCATTTCAGAAGCTCGACCCATCGCTCCCTGCGTTCGAGTGCTTCTGTCGTCAAAGGAACGGGTTCGCCGAGCAGCACGAGACAGATGCGATACGACGCGGTCTGACTCCAGCCGCATACGCGCGCGCGCTCGAGCGCACTCGCAGTCGCGGTGAATTCGCCATCGAGCAGCGCGGTAACGAGCGCATACCCAAGGCGATCCTCCTGCTGCGCGAGTTGCTGTTGATGCGTCAGATGCAAAGCGGCGACGACGCTGGCATGCTCCATTGCACGCCTGTCGAGTTCGTCGATGTCCGGGTTGTCCAGATCGAGCCAAAGTATTGCGACAATCGTGTCGTGCAGGCGAACGGCCAGTTGCATCCGATGCAATACGCGATCGCTTGCGAGCTTGAAGCGTACTGTCGCGGGTCGCCGGACAGTACTGGCATCGACGGGGGCATCCGAAAGAGAACGCGTAAACTGCGCCTCCAGCATGGTGATGTCCGAGGCCGGCGCGGAGCTTCCCAGGATATGTCCGGACGGATTCGTGAACGAGACCGCGCGGCCCACCAGCGTTTGCAGCGTGGTGGCAATGTCGGAAAGGCTGCTTGCGGACACGGCGGCATTCGTCAGTGCCCGATGCAACTGGTCTGCTCGCGCGATGATCTCGGACTGGAAGTTGATGATCTTCGCGAGGATTTCATGCGTGATCTGGCTGAACGGCACCGCCCACGGCATTTCGAGCAGCGGCAGGCCAACCGCGCCGGCTTCCTCGATGGCCTCCGGCGGAAAGTGATCGCGGAAATGCGGCACGGCCAGCACGATGCCGGCAAGCCCCGCGTGACTCAGTTCACGGACGAGCTGCCGCGATGCCTCGCCGCGCGCGGGCCAGTTATAACCGGTAGTCAGCAGTAGTTCGCCGGGCTTGACCCACTGGACGATGTCCGGGTGGTCGACCATATGGACCCAGGTGATGTCCCGGCCAAGCTGTTCGCTTCCGGCCACGACTTCAGCTTTGCGAAGAACGGTCTCCCGGATGGCAGTGTCAAGTTTCATGGCGGCAACGATCACGCGCGGCGGCATCGGGCAAGACACCGCGACGTCAATCAGTCCTCCTTCGGCCGGCAACGACTCCGCTTGTTTTTCCGCTCAGGCGCGTGTCTTCAGCGACAGAATGCGGCGCGCGCCGTCGAACAATACGCGGTCGCCCGATTTGAGGTACTTGCGCGGCGAGTCGGTAAACCCGTCCATGATCGGAATGCCCGCCAATACCGCGCCTTGAACGAAAACGGGATTGGTCATATCGCAAACCAGAGCGGCGGGACAGGTGCCGCGCTTCCTGAGATTCAGCAGCGCCCAGCCTGTCGATACGCCGCCCTTCGTCGATTTGAATACGATGATCTTATTGACCACGCTCATGCCGTAGAGATCATGGTCGGGTCGAGCGATAACGCCAAGGTCGGGGTCGATATCGTATCGAACGCTCAAACCATGATTCGACACGATGACTTCGCCTTCGAGGCTCATTGCCATGCTCTGGCTTGCATTGAAAAAAGTGCGCTCAAGCATAGTGTCCTCATTAAGCCAGCGTACCCAGCGTCGCCGCCCGGATGCAATCGTCGAATCGCCGGAATTTCACCTGATAGCCCTGCCCCGCCATGATGTTCGCGAGTTTCGCCGAGTTCGTGACGAGCCGGCTGAAGCCATTCAACTCGGACAATTGCCGGGGCGTCATGAGGTAAAAGCAGACGCCGGCGATCAGTTCCGCGCCGGACGCTTCGAGCCGCGCACGAATACCGAGTTGCTCGGTGGAAGCCGCGATCTGCGAATTCGTCGTGACGATCAGCTTGACTGTCGGGTGGACCTTCTTGCCGTCCAGAGCCTCGGCAATGGAAACGATCTCGAAGAGCGAGAGTTGAGGCGCGCTGAAAACCACCAGATCGGCCTCCGTGAAATCGCCGCTCCAACCGTGGTAGACACTATCGAGTGCGCCTTCGGGCACCTGGAGATGACGGATTTCTCTTTGGGTCGACATAGCCGCTTCCAGCGACCGGGCCTCAGGCGTCACGCCGACTATGTGAAACATCGCCGCCGAGCCATAGCTCGCGAGTGCGGCGCCGAGGTGTTTGAGCACGTCGCTGTCGGGTTTCGACGTCAATCCCTCGAATACCGGCACATCCCAATAGCCGTTCAGTTGCCGGCCGACACAACAGCCGAGCGCGCCCCAGTCGGCCAATTCCTTTGGCTGATCTTCGACATGCACGACGACATTGGCTTTCCGGCATTCGTCCAGATGAAAACCGTATCGGGGCACGCGCCCTGTCAGCGACGCGGCCAATGCCGCAGGACCCGACTCGTAATTCGATCGGGCGCCGAATACGGAGTTGGCATAGATCACGGACCCGGTATCTCCCCACGCTACATGCTCGCCAAAATGCGGTTGCAGCGTGGTTTGATACACGATGCAGTTACTGCAATTCAGAAGACCGATCTTCTCGAATGCGGCGACGGTCCGCGTTTCGATTTCCTTCGTCGTTTCCAACTGCTTCAACGTGCATCGAGGCTCGAACGCATAGCCTCGCGGGTCCGTGACCGCTTTCACGGCACAGCGGGCGCCGCTGCGCGCGACCTGCTCCAGATATTCGACGCCGGCCAGACCCAATTCCTCGACGTCGCCCGAAGCATGCACCGAGCTGATCTTCACCATATCTTCGGCGCCGAAGTATTCGCCGACTTCGACCTGCATCTTCAGCGCTACGCGCATTACCTCGCCGTGCTCTCCATTGAGCATGGCGATTTCTTCGTCCGTCAGCTTCATCGAGGTCAGCTCCCGTCAGAACAGATTCGTACCTGCTATCTCTTCGCGTTGGAATCGAAACGCCGGCCAAACCTGTGGATCGCCACTTCCAGAATTTTGTCGGTCAGATAGCCGAGGATGCCCAGAGTGAAAATACCCACGAAGATTTTGTCGGTTGCCATCCAGAGCCGGGCATTGAGAATCGAATAACCTATCCCCGCATTGGCCGCGAGCATCTCGGCGGCGATGACCGTCATGAAGGCGATGCCCATGGCAATGCGCATCCCCTGCAGAATCGGCGTCACGGCGGCCGGCACGATCACCCATCTGAAGATCTGCCATTCCGTGGCGCCGAACATCTGGGCCGCGCGAATCTTGTTGGTGTGAACACCGGCTACGCCAAGCGCGGTACTCAGCGATACGGTAAAAACCGTGCCGTAGATGATGATGAAGATCTTCGATTCCTCGCCGACGCCAAACCAGATCATCGCGGGCGAGACCCAGGCGATAGGCGGAATGAAACGGAAGAACTGCAGATACGGATTGAACAGCGAGCGGACTATCGGGAAAAAACCGACCAGCAGGCCCAGAACGATGCCGATCACGGAGCCGATTAAAAAGCCGGCCAGAATACGGAACATGCTCGCGCCGATGTCGACGAAGATACTGCCGCTCTGGATCTCCGCGATGGCCTCGGTGCCGACCTGCAAAGGCCCCGGAAACAGGATCGAGGAGAACATATAGGTACTCACCAGATGCCAGATGAGCACACCGGCCGACAACGAGGCGAGCAACATGATGGTCGAAGCCAACGTGGAACGACGCTTCGACGCCCGCTTCTTTTTCAGTGATCCGAAGGGGGTTTGCATAATACCGGAGGTCTCTGGGCTCATGATGTCACGCGATCGGTTTGAACACCAAGCACTTCGTCGGCAATCAGGCTCGAAATGCGGGAATAAAGCTCGCCGAACCTGGGGTTGCTGCGGTCCCGGGGGCGGTCGAGATCACAGTTCACGATCTCCTTGACGTTGGAACGCGGTCCGCGCTTCAAGACAACGATCCGGTCGGCGAGCGTGATCGCCTCGGCAATGTCATGCGTGACGAAAAACACCGTGCGCTGCGTCTTTTGCCAGATGGTCGCCAGTTCGTCTTGCAGCACGATTCGGGTCTGCGCATCGAGCTGGCCGAATGGTTCGTCCATCAGCAGGACTTTCGACTCGCAGGCCAGTACTCGTGCGACATTCACGCGCTGCTTCATGCCGCCCGACAGTTCAGCCGGATATTTGTGCTCCTGTCCGCGCAGACCGACGAGTGCCAGATATTGCCGCGCCTTGGCCGCGCGCTCGGTTTTTTTCATTCCCGACACGCGCAGGCCGAATTCGACATTGGCCTGCGCGGTAAGCCAGTGATAGAGAGAATCGTCGCCCTGAAATACGACGCCGCGCTCCACACCCGGGCCGTCGATCGGGCGGCCGTCCATATGGATGCTGCCCGCCGTGGGCGACTCGAATCCGGCGATCAGATTCAGTACGGTCGTCTTTCCGCAACCGCTCGGACCGAGAATGCACATGAACTCGCCGCGCACCAGCGACAACGATAAATCCCGCAGAATGTCGGGGCTATCCGCCGGCAAGGAAGCATGTTTGAACGACACATCTCGAATCGATACCAGGCTCGCATTGCTCATGGCTGCACCTGCTCCGTCACGATTTCGGTTGAGAATTCGCCTTTGACGACGCGTCGGCATTCGAGCGGTCGATGAGAACAGGGGTGATCAATTTGTCGATCAGCGCCTTCGGATCGAAGGGCTGCACCGTTCCCTGCTGTTTCACCCATTCGGCGATGCTCACCATGTCCTTTGGAAAGGCAGGCGGCATGTCGACGACGAACTGCACGCTATCCATCATCTGTTCGGCATCCGCCGTGGAAATCCGGAAGGTTTTCGACATCAAGGCCACCGCAGCCGGACGGTTCTTCCTGTCGTTCAGCCAGGCCGTCGCATTCCTGATGGCGGTAAAGGCTTTTTTGGCATCCTCAGGACGCTGATTCAGCAATTCGTCCGAAAACATCAGGAAGAACTGCATCGTATAGATGCCGTTATCGCCCGACCATCCGATCACCTTCGTGTTCGGCATCACCGCCTTCAGGCGGGTGAACCACGGGTCCCACGAAAACATGGCCTGAATGTCGCCGCGCGCCATGGTCGCGACCAGTTCAGGCGGAGCGACATTCACGAGCTTCAGTTTCTCCCGGGCGATACCGTAATGGTCGAGGTAGCGATTCAGGTAGTAGTCGCTGGCCGTGCCCTTCGAGTAGCCCACGCTCTTACCGACGAGATCGCCCGCGTTATTGATGCCGTTTATCGCAGCGAGGCCAATCAGGTGATTGCTGTAGACGCCGCGGGCGACGGCCTTGACTTTGGCGCCCTTCGCCGCCGCGATGATCGCCGGCAGTTCGGCGACGAGCGCGATATCCGAATCGCCCACCACGACCGATTCCAGAGCCAGCCCCCCTGCGGGGAATTGCTTGATCGTGGCATCGAGGCCCTGATTTTTCATAAACCCCTGATCCACGGCGACGATCAGGGACATGAAGCTTCCGTCCGCTCCGGTGGCGAGGCGAATCGGCGCGGCAACCGCGCTGCCGGCAAAAGCCCCGGCCATCAGCGTTACAGCAAGAAGTGCTAGATTGAAGAAATGGCGTTTCATGCTTTTCTCCTATCAAATATTGCGTTCACCGCACCGAGTAAACCACCTCACCGTTTTTCATCGTTGTCGTGACGTTGGTCTGTCGCAAGTCCTTCGGGGGACACGTCAGAGGATTTCGATCGACGATGATCAAGTCCGCGAATTTCCCAGCTTCCAGAGAACCTTTTTTTTCTTCTTCGAAGGCGGCCCAGGCTCCATTGCTGATGCACATCCTGAGTGCATCGTCCATCGAAACGCTTTGGCGCGAATCGACGGGATTCTCGACCAGCAATTGAAGCCACAGGAAAGGATCGGCCGGATAGACAGGCAGGTCGGCTCCGCACGCGACGACCACACCGGCGTTCAGAATATCCTTGTACGTGTCGATCCGTTTATAGCGTTCCGCGCCGTAGCGCTCGAAAAAGATGCCATCGGTGCCGCCCCACAGGTAGGTGAAAACGGGCTGCATGCTGAGCACGACGCCGAGATTCGCCGCACGCTCGATCTGCTCGGTGGTCGGAACGTGAAAATGCTCGATGCGATGGCGCCGTGAGCGGCCCTGCGCGATTCCCTCCGCGTTTTCGAACGCATCGAGCAGCTGGTCGATCGCGGCGTCGCCCATCGCGTGTACGCCCACTTGCAACCCCGCAGCGCAGGCTTCGCTCACCAGGGTATTAATGTCGTCCTGCGCATGCAGCAGAACGCCATGATTCGAGCAGCAGTCGGCATAACCGCTGTGCAGCGCGGCACCGAAAGTATTCGGCATGCCGTCGAGACAGGACCGTCCGCAGCCACCGACACCGTGTACCCCGAGCGCCTGCGCGCGCGGGATATCGAAAGTCTCGTAGTACGGCACGATATGAATGGGCAGCGAATCCTTGATTCGCATCATGATGTCTATATCCCGGTCACCGTCCATCTTGCTGCCTTCGAATGCATGAATGGTGGTAATGCCGCGTTCGATGGCACGATCGGCCATGAGACGGATCATCCGTTCGGCGTCGGAGTCCGAAATGAAGCCGAATACCTTTTGCCGCGCCGGAACATGGGCCACGTCGCCCGCATACGCACCGGTCGGATTGCCGGCCGCGTCGACCTCGAGACCCGGCGTTCCCTTCCCGATGCCGATTGCCTCGAACCCCAGCGTGTTTGCGGTACTCGAATGAAACGAATCCGAAGACATCCAGATCTTGTGCCTCGTCGACGCACGATCGAGATCGGCCATGCCCGGGTGACGCTTTTCGCGAAGTTTGTCAGGGTCATAGCCCGAGGCGCGAATCCACTCGCCCTCGGGTGTTTCAAGCGCGCGTTTGGCAACCTTGTCGACAATCTCGTCTATGGATTCGGCGCCCAGCAGATCCACCGCTTCGCTGACCAGCCCGCCGAACATCACATGGGAATGCGCGTCGACGAATCCCGGCAAAACGGTCTGCCCCCCGGCGTCGATTACCACGGCGCCGTCATGCTTTAGCGCCGCCACGTCGGCGTTGGTGCCGACGGCGGCAATGAGCCCATTGCGGACCAGAACGGCCTCCGCGATCGTATTGTTGGCGTCCAGCGTAAGGACGTTTGCGTTGATGATCAACGTTTCCTGCTGTTCGTTCACTGACACGGAGTCCTCCAATCGGAAATCGTCTCTATTAAGCGTACTAATTAATTCATACGTCAGTAAGATCAACTGGCCTTTTCGAAAACCGCTGCTGTTCCCGGTGCCGGAGAAAACGAAAAGTCGCCTTTCTCGAGTACCTTCTCCCGTCCGCCATGCTGGATCAGCAATGCTTTCTGCACCGCCTTTGCTTTTGCATCGACGGCTTCGGGATCGCAGTACGTTCTGAGCTTCTTTTCGAACGCGATCAGGCGTTCGCGCTGCTCAGGTAGCGCGGCAAGGTCGTGCTTCTCTTCCGGGTCGAACGTCAGATCGAAAAGCTGCGCGGGATAACCGACGTAATAGATGTATTTGTATTGATCGTCCCGCAGCATATAGGCAGCCGTTTTAGAGCCCATGCCGTGGAATTCGGCGAATGCGGTTCTGCCGTTCTCCATCTTCCACACGTCGAATAGCGACTGCCCCGGCAGATCCGCTTCGGACGGCAAACGCTCCACGCCAGTGGCTTCGAGAAACGTAGGATAAAGATCGACGTGCGAAACGGGTGTCGCGCAGACGTGGCCGACGCCAAAGCCTGCGCCGGCAATAATCAATGGCACGCCCGCCGATTCTTCGTACATCGTGGTTTTACCCCACAAACCTCGGGCGCCGAGGTTTTCGCCATGATCGCTCGTATAGACGATGCGGGTCTGGTCGGCCAGTCCGCAACGCTCGAGGCATGACATGACCTGGCCGATCTGCTCGTCCAGAAACGAGCAGAGTCCCAGATATCCGGCCAGCCCCGCCCTCACCTTTTCTGGCGAGTCGAAATAATCGTCGTAGGGAAGACTGTGTGCGTAATCCCGCAGATAAGGATGATTCGGGCGCTCGGACTCGCCGTAAAGCTTCGGCCACGGCAGATCGGGGTTGTTGTAGAAGCGGAAAAAATGTTCGGGGGGCGCGGTCAGCGGGAAATGCGGGGCGACGAACGAGACGAAAAGCACCCACGGCTTCGTCGAGGCTTCCGCCGACTTGTTCTTCAGCCAGGCTTGGGCCCGCGCCGCAATGTCCCGGTCGTATGCGGTATAGGACGACTCCCCCGGTCCCGCGCTCATCGCCATCTGGGCGACGCCCCCGCGTACGGGCAATTCGTCGCGAATCAGATCGCCCAGATCGCCGACGCCATCCACGACATGCATCGGGACGATCTCCTCGGTGAAGCCGTTGTCGTCGTCGCTGGAGCGGAAGTGCAATTTCCCGATCGCGGTCACGTCGGACCCGCTATCGCGAATCCGCCTGTGCCAACTCATCGCCGAACCGTCGAACGGCTGCGCATTGTCCCAGTTGCCGAGATCCTGCACGTATCGCCCGGTGGCCAGGACGGCACGGGCCGGCACGCAGGCCGGCGAATTGCAATACGCGGCGGAGAAACGGGTGCCGCGCGCCGCCAATGCGTCCAGATGCGGCGTCACGGCAATGGACGAACCGCTGCAGCCCATGATCTTCGGGTTATGTTCGTCGGAGATGAATACCAACAGGTTCTGGCTAGCGGTCATGGCTCTTCCTCGGAGTTTCCTCTCGCCGCGAGGCTGCCGGATAAAGCATGGGCAACAAAACCCATGGCAGCGGATATTTCGGTGGCGGCCTTCTGCGACTCAATCGCAAGCATCTCTAACCGTTCAGGCGACAGACGGGAAATCGGTGCCGCCGCGCCGAAGGTTGCAATGACGCGTCCCTGCTTGTTGAAGATCGGTGCCGCGCCCCCGCCGGTGTCGGGCTTCCAGCTCCCCACGGAAATGGCATAGCCGCGAGCCCGAATCCGTCCGAGTTCGGCGAGCAGTTTCGCTTTGTCGACGATCGAGTCCGGCGCGGTTCCTTCCAGGTGTTCGGGAAGAATCGCCTGAAGCTCGTGGTCGTGCAAATTCGCCAGCATGGCGAGACCGCTAACAGTGCAATTCGCCGGGGCACTCGCGCCGACGGGCATATGTACCCGGATCGTCTGCGTCGGCTCGACCGTGTGAATCGTCACCATCGAAAAACCGGTTAACACCGAGAGGTAAGTACTTTCGTTGGTGCTGGCCGTCACCCTTTCCATGAGTGGTGTAGCGATTGTCAGCAATTGCTTCTGCGGCATGCTGGCCCCCAATTCGAACAGACGGGGGCCGATTTCGAAATTGCCGCTCTCGTTCTTGAGAACGTAACCGCGGCTTTCGAGGGTTGCGAGTATGCGGAAAACGCCGGATTTGGAGAACTCCAGATCGCGCGCAATAGTGGACAAGGAAGAACCGGAGCGCGGACGCGCGACCGCTTCCAATACGTCCAGAGCATTCAGCAGATAGGCGAGTTGTTTCACTGTAGAGAACGATGTGCTTGTCTGGAGAACAAATTGTCCCACCGATATTTTTCGCAATGGATCGGGACAAACCCTTCACGGATACCCAGGACAAACCCTTCATCGGGCAGGCGGCGCGGAATCCGCCGGGTTCGGCGGCACCGGCAAACGGCACGGCGCTGTTCTGGTGTCGCGGCATGTTGCTGCATCAGGCCGCCAGGCGTCGGCAACTCTTTAAGGATGACGATTCAATTTGCTGACGGAGTCGCAAGACATCCGGCACAAGAACATCGCCATGCTTGTTGCCACACAGTTCGGCGATACACGGCCGTTCGAACCCACCCCGAACGCCGTCAACGGCGGTGCAGAAGAATTGGAGAAATCGGTGGGAACGACAAATGGCGCGCTCGAGATCGACGAGTGCCGGTAAATCGGCAACGACAACGCGAGAAGGCGAGAAGACGAAAAAGCAAGAAAGGATCGCTTTTGCACTGCATCGATCGACTGACGAAACTAACGAAACTGGCGAATGCGCAAACGGGCACCGCGCCCCTCAAACCGTCCCCAACGGCTTCAGCACATTGCGCAGCATCGCGATGGTCAGCGGACGCGAGAACCAGAACCCCTGTGCTTCATCGCACCCGAGCGCTTCGAGTTGCGCGGCCTGGTCGGCCGTTTCGACGCCCTCGGCGGTCACGCGCAGCTTGAGCGCATGCGCCATCGCGATGATCGCGCCGACGAGCGCCGCGCTTTGCGGATCGGTGCTCATGCCGAGCACGAACGAGCGGTCGATCTTGATACGGTTGAGCGGAAAACGCGTCAGATAGGCGAGGCTCGAATAGCCGGTGCCGAAGTCGTCCACCGCGACCTCGACGCCCAGTTCGCGCAGCGCATGCAGCGTC
Source organism: Paraburkholderia sp. Ac-20342 (assembly GCF_017104985.1). Taxonomy (NCBI): domain Bacteria; kingdom Pseudomonadati; phylum Pseudomonadota; class Betaproteobacteria; order Burkholderiales; family Burkholderiaceae; genus Paraburkholderia; species Paraburkholderia sp. Ac-20342. The sequence continues at coordinate 110,117 of NZ_JAAGPQ010000008.1, forward strand.
TGCAAGGCCTGATCGGTATCGCCGAGCAGCACGCCTTCGGTGATTTCGACTTCGAGACAGGACGGATCGAGCGCCGCGTCTTCGAGCGCCTCGCGAATCGTGTTGAACAGATTCTGCCGCTGGAACTGCTGCGGCGACACGTTCACCGCAAAACGCGGCAACGTGCCGGTCTGCCGTAGCAGAAGACCGGCGTCGCGGCACGCGGTGCGAATCACCCATTCGCCGATGCGCTCGATCAGCCCCGCCTCTTCCGCGACCGGCACGAACTCGACCGGGCTGATCAGGCCGCGCTGCGGATGATGCCAGCGCAGCAGCGTCTCGACCTGCGCGATGCGGCCCGTCGCGAGCGTCACCTGCGGCTGGTACACGAGGTGCAGTTGCTGACGCTCGAGCGCGTCGCGCAGCATCGTCTCGAGTTCGAAGCGACGCGCGGCCTGCCCTTCGAGCGCGGTCGAAAAACGCCGCACGGCGTTGCGGCTCACCGCCGATGCCGCCGACAACGCCACGCCGGCGCGGCGCATCAGCGTCGGCGCATCGGCGCCGTCGGCCGGATACGCGGCGATGCCGATGCTCGCGGTGATGTTCAGCGCGGTCCCCGCGTAATCGATCGGTTCGGCGAGGCGGCCGAGCGCTTCGGCAGCGAACGCATCGGCGGCCGCGCCGCTTTCGTTGATGAGCAGCGCGAACTGCGTGCCGCCGACCGACGCGATCGTGCCGTCGTGCGGAAACAGGCCGCGCAGCCGCTCGCCGACGATCTGCAGCACGAGTTCGGCCGCATGCAGACCGAGTGCATCGCGCAGCTTGCGCAGGTGATCGAGTTCGGCGATCAGCACGGTAAAACCATGACCGTTGCGCTTGCAACGTGCGATCGTCAGTTCGAGCCGTTCGATGAACAGCGTCTGATTCGGCAGACGGGTCACGCCATCGTGATGCGCGACGTACCAGAGACGCGCCTCGGATTGCGCATAGCGCGTCATGTCGACCGCAATGCCGACGTAGCGCTCCGGCGCACCATTCGACGCATCGGCTTGAGCTGCGCTCAGGGGCGCGAGGGCGAACGCGACGCGAACCCGCGAGCCATTGCGCCGCAGATAAGTCCACTCGCCTTCGTAGCGCGAACGGAGCGCCGCGAGCTGCGGCCATTCCGCGCGGCGCTTCAGCAGTTCGGCCGGATCGTGCAGCGACTCGAGCGAGCGCCAGCCGATCAGTTCCTGCGCCGTGTAGCCGGTCAGTTTCTCGAAGGCGGCGTTGACGGTCTCGAAGACGCCGTCCGCTGTGCAGATGAACATGCCATACGGCGCGCACGCCAGGGCGGCGTCGCGCGTGCGCGCTTCGACGTTGATGGGGTCGTGCATTGCGCCGGCCTTATGGTCCCGAGTCCTCAAGACGATTGAATGTATGCGTTACGCGCGGGGCGCAAACGGTCATGCCGGCGCGTCCTGCTCCACGCCGCGCGCGGCAACCATGCGCATGATAGCGGCTTTCGCATGCGATCCGGCGGACCGGCGCGGCGAAAAACACCGCTGGCGAAGACCGGAATGAAATAAACACCGGTAGCGTCGGGTAGCCGATGACCGTGGTTTAAAACGGAAGCCGGGCGAATGCCGGCGGATACGTCGGCGCGGTGCGGGCCGTTGCGCTTCGCCGTGTCGGGCCGTATTGCGCCGCATTGGCGCGCCCGTCATGCACATTCATGCGGATAAATGAAACGCCTGCGGCGGGAACCCTCGCGGCAAATGCCGGCGCACCTCGAATTGCACGCGGGAAAAAACGTGCAAAAACTACACGCCGCGCGGCAGCGCCGCTTCGATGAACGCCGCGCACAGCGCTTCCATGCCCTTCGCGTCCTCTTCGTCGAAGCGCGCGACGAGCGGGCTATCCACGTCCCACACGCCGATCAGCGTGCCGTCGGGTGCGACGAGCGGCACGACGATTTCCGATTGCGACGCCGAATCGCAAGCGATATGGCCGGGAAACTCGTGCACGTCGCGCACGACCTGAGTCTGCCGGGTTTGCGCGGCCGTGCCGCAGACGCCCTTGCCGAGTGGAATGCGCACGCACGCGGGCTTGCCCTGGAACGGACCGACCACCAGCTCGCGGCCATCGTGAAAGTAGAAACCGGCCCAGTTCAGATCGCTCAGCGAATGAAACACGAACGAGGAAAAATTCGCCGCATTGGCGATCCAGTCGGTTTCGCCGGCGAGCAGCGAGCGCGCCTGCGCGACGAGTTCTTCGTATTGCGCGGCTTTGGGCAGATGCGAGGTGGCGGAAACTTCGAACATGACGGCATCCGTGATGAAAGCGGGAAAGAAAAACGGCAAGGGGTGCAGTGTAAAGCAAGCGGCGTGTTCGAGCGGTGCGCGGCGATGTGGGGCGGGTTGGCGGTAGAGCGGTATGGCGGTCGTGCCCGGCAGGCTTATTTTCATCTTTGTCTGATGTCGGATTGCCGTGGCTTTGTGAAGGATTGACGTCGGGTTTGCGTGTCCATCCGGAGTATGCAAACGGGCCGCTGAGAGGCGCTTGTACCGTATCGGCGGCTGACGCTTCGAATTTGATATCTAGCGATATTTGATAAAAATCGCCGTTCTAGCGATGCTTCACTATAACGATGCAACCATGAAAAGTGTCAGTTAAATATCTCCCTGCGATAAAAATATGGACAGTCATGACGCTTCAGTTGAGCTTACTGAATTTATCCGGAAAAAAATTCTATATCCTGAAAGACTTCCTATAAACCCAGAGACCAGCGTGGAAGACCATCTCGGCGTGACCGGAGATGACTCCCCCAAATTCATGGAAGCATTTTTCGACCGGTTCAATGTTGGTCCTGGCGATTTTGATTGCAATAGATATTTCGAAGGGGAAGGAGTATTTGATCCGTTTACGTCAATTGTACGTTTTCTATTTCACAGGATTAAGAAGGAACCGAAGCGAGAGCCGCTCACCGTCGCCATGCTTCAACATGCCATCGAGCTTGGCGTATGGGATAGCGAACGCTTGAAGGAACTGAATAGTCAGCACACTAAAGAGTGGCCCAAAGGCCCGCTATGCGGGCCTCTCTTTACCTGATTGCAACCGAATCAGTTCCATCAAAAAACGTGCCGCGCTCAGGAATCCATCAACGCGCGGCGACGAAAATACCCGCGCATCGTACTGCCCCTGCTCCTTCAGAGCCCCGATGATTACAAGCACCGAAGCCCGGAGCGGTACACCGCGCAGCATTTTCGCTTTCATCCGTATTTGGGCCACGACCCATATTCACCGCCCCCCCATTCGACTAGCCTTATCTTTTTGGCACTTGGGAGACAAACAGAAAATGCCGTGGTCCTATCAGCAAAGCACCGGAAACCTCTCGTTTAATGGAGAACTCGTCGAACGTGGTTACTCCGGCGCGGCAACCGGTAAAAACAATCCCGCCATGCAGGCGATTTCCAACATCGGCCCCATCCCGCGCGGCAATTACCAGATAAGCTCGCCTCACACGTCCCCCCACACCGGGCCCGGCACGCTCAATCTGTCGCCGCTGCCCGGTACCAATACGTTCGGACGAAGTGCTTTCCGCATTCATGGCGATAACCGGAATCATCCGGGTACGGCGTCCGAGGGCTGCATTATCCTGGGTCCCCAGACTCGTCATCGCATATGGGCGAGCGGCGATCATCGGCTCGAGGTTGTTCAATGAAACGTGCATCCGGTTTCGCTTTCGCATTCACGTTCGCCCTGGCCTGCGCCGCGGCAAACGCAAGCGCCGAAGCAAATCCCTCCGCCCTTGCCAGGCAAATCAACGACCAGGGCGCAAAAGCGGTGGTGAATGGAATGTCTGAATCGGAATGGGACAACGTGCTCACCCATATCGATTCCGGCAGCACGGCGTGGATCGCACTGGTCCCCAAGCTGGCAGAGGGAGCGGACAGCGGCAACGCCGAAGACCTTGGCATCGGATTAGCCTACGCGCTCCCCAAAAGTCCGCGCGCGGTTCTCAAGGCCATCGATCCCGGCAACGGGCCGGTGCTGGGTGTCAATCGCGTTTGCTCCGCGCCGTTCATCGAAGACACCGTTCCGGATATCCCTGCCTATGTCAAACGCGCTAAAGCTGCGCTTGGCAAGGTCCATGACCGTTCGTTGCGAGACGTCAAAAAGGCCTGTCTAGCGGAACTGGCGAGGCTGTAAGCGGCGTGTTACGGCACAAACGCCAAGCCACGGTGAACCGGCCCCTTGCCGTCCGCTGGGCGCCCGGCACAATCAGGGCAGCCGTCAGGCAAGGGGCTCGGCAAGCAAAACAGCGAGCCTTGCCCAACAAGACTCAGCGGGTTGCAAGCTCACTCGACGCCGACGATCACGCTCGACGCCTTGAAGATCGCGGTCGCCGGCTTACCGCTCGCGAGCCCGAGGCGCTCGACGCTGTCGTTCGTGATGATCGCGGCAATCTGCGCACCGTCGGCGCTGATCGTCACTTCCGAGTTGACCGCGCCCTTCGTGACCGACGCCACGCTCCCCGCGATGCAGTTGCGTGCCGACACCTGGTGCTTCGCCACGTCGACCATCACGATCACCGACGAAGCCTTCACGAGCGCAAACGCCTTCTTGCCGGCCGCCAGTCCAAGCGACTGCGCGCTGCCATGCGTAATGATCGCGACGATCTCGAGACCGTCCCCGGTACGCAAGATCACTTCATCGTTGACGGCGCCGTGCTTGACGCCGGTCACTTCGCCGCTGAACTGGTTGCGTGCGCTGGTTTTCATATCGTGCTCCTTGTCGGTCGGCATGCCTCGCATGGGTATTCGGTGTTGCGGCGCAACGTTGCGAGGCACGGTGTTGATAGATAAGGCGAGTGTAATGGACAACAACGTGGACAACACGGGGCAAAACCCACAGGAAAGCCCCAGGAAGACCCGCGCGAATCGCCGAGCCCGTATCATCGTGCCCTTGGACCCCCTACGCCAGATCTCCATGCCCGTTGCCGTTCCGCCCCGCTCCGCTTTTTCGTGGCGCTGCGCGCGCCGCCTGTGCCGCGCCGCCGTGCTCGGCGCCGCCGTCACGACGCTCGTCGCGTGCAGCAATCCGACGCCGCCGCGCGACACGCACGCCTTCGTCGACAACCTCACGCTGTTCCCGCTCGACCACTACGACCAGAACGTCGATCACTGGCTCGATCCGCACAGCCCGGACTACGACCGGCCGTTCTTCAGCGCCGAAGATCAGCAGGCGCACTTTCACGCGCTCTATGCGCGCTATTTCGGCACCGGCGCGAACGCCCCGTCGCCATGGAACGCCGCTTACGTGACGGCGCGCGTCTTTCGCGAGCAGGGCGCCGACATCGTCGCGCTGCAGCAGCGCCGCATCGGTAAATTCGACAACACCGGCAAGCACAGTGCCGCGCTCGGCTATGGTGAGAACTTCCGTCCGCACGACAAGACTTGGATCGATGCGATCGCACGCAACATGAACGTGGAGCAGTTCGCGCAGACGCCTGCCTATCAGCCCGAACGCCGCGCAATCGCCACCGGCAACCTGCTGGTGCGCGAGTTGCCGACCACCGATCCGTCGTTCTACGACCGCCATCTGGCTGGCGAAGGCTATCCGTTCGACAACCTGCAGATTTCGGCGGTACGGCCGGGCACGCCGCTTTACGTGCTCGGCAGCAGCGTCGACGGCGCGTGGCATTACGTGCAGACGCCCGATGTGCAGGGCTGGGTGCGCAGCGACGGCGTCGCATTCGCCGACGACCGTTTCGTCGACAAATGGCGCGCGGCGGCCGGGAAATCGCTTGGCGCGGTGATCGTGGCGTCGGCGGCGGTGCGCGACAGCCACGGCGTGTTCCGTTTCGACGCGCCGGCGGGAACGTTATTGCCGTTGGTGCCGGCTTCTTCCCCGGCGACGGCAACGACAGCGAAGGCGCATGGCACGGCCCGTGTCGGCGACGGCTCCGCTACCGGCGACAACGCACATGCAACCGCCAACAAAACCGTCAATGAGCCCACTACCGACGCCGAACGCGAATCGGCAAGCGCAACCACCAACGAATCCGCAAGCAAGGCCGCTACCGTCACATACACACTCCTCGCCCCCGCCCGCGACGTCGATGGCCGCGCGCTGATCCGCACCGCGTCGCTCGACGCCGCGCAGATCGCGCCGATGCCGCTCGCCGCAACGCCACGCCATCTCGCGATGCTGATGAAAGCGCTGATCGGGCGGCCGTACGGCTGGGGCAATAGCGGGCTCTACAACGACTGCTCGTCGGAACTGCAAAGCATTTTCGCGGCGTTCGGCGTATGGCTGCCGCGCCATTCGTCGACGCAGATGAGCGCTGGGCGCATGATCGACCTGTCCGGGTCGCCCCCCGCCGAACGGCTCGACTATCTCGCCGGGCACGGCGAACCGCTGCGCACGCTGATCTACATCGGCGGTCACGTGATGCTCTACATCGGCAACACGACGCGCGACGGCGTGACGGTGCCGGTCGTCTATCAGGACGTGTGGGGGCTGCGTCCCGCCGACAACAGCCGGCGCGTGGTGATCGGCGGCTCGGTGATCCTGCCGCTCTACGCGCGCATCCCCGAGGACGCGACCCTGCAATCGCTCGCGGCCACTCCGACGTTCCAGATCAGCATTCTCGGCGCCCCGATGGGCAACGCGGCGCCATCGTCCGCACCGCCGCCGGACGAAGACAATCCGGCGGGTTAGCGGACCGGTTGGCACGCCGGCCATGAGGGCTAAGCGAGGGCGAAAACGGGGGCCACATAGCGCCCCTTCACCCCTCAAAAATATTTTTCCAAAGTGTCGACTCAACGGTCACCGACTCGTCGTAACGTTGAAGACCTGGCTCGCACAGCCGGTCTTTCCATTGATCAAACCGTTACCCGAAGGAGTCGCCGTCATGACCAGCAGCACCGTCAAAGCCATCCCGGACGGGATGCACTCGCTTACGCCGTACCTGATCTGCGCGAACGCCGCCGAAGCGATCGCGTTCTATACGAAAGCCTTCAACGCCGTCGAGCAGATGCGTCTGCCGGGGCCGAACGGCAAGGTCATGCACGCCATGCTGAAAATCGGCGATTCGATGCTGATGCTGACCGACGAATGGCCCGAGCATCAGGCGTTCGGCCCGAACACACTGAAGGGCACGCCGGTCACGATCCATCACTACGTCGAGGACGTCGACGCAAGCTTCAAGCAGGCCGTCGACGCGGGCGCGACCGTCACGATGCCCGTCACCGATATGTTCTGGGGCGATCGCTACGGCCAGGTCAAGGACCCGTTCGGGCATAGCTGGTCGCTCGCGACGCACAAGCGCGACCTGAGCGCCGAGGAAATCCAGCAGGCGATGACGACGATGCAGTGCCCGTCGGAAGAGTGGAAATAACCCTCGCCTTGCGGCCACGCCGCGCTCACTCAGTCGCCATCAACGGCCATAAGTGGCCATGCAGCGACCACGGACCGGCCGCAAGCCGCCTCCGCCAGACGAACCATCGAGCGAGCGACCGTCAGGCACGCCCCGCGTGCCTGACGACACACTCGCCGATGCGCCCACGCCCCCACCTGACGCCAACCCAACGCTCAACCCGCAGCAATCCCCAAGGAGCAACGTCATGCAGAAAATCGCGCCGTGCCTGTGGTTCGACGGCAATGCGGAAGAAGCCGCGCAGTTCTACATCTCGGTGTTCTCCGAGTCCCGCATCGCCACCACCCTGCACTACACGGATGCCGGCCCCGGGCCGGCGGGCAAGGTCGTGGCCGTCACGTTCGAAATCGAGGGCCAGGAGTTCATGGCCCTGAACGGCGGCCCGCAGTATTCGTTCACGCCGGCGATCTCGCTGTTCGTGCATTGCGACTCGCAGGAAGAAGTCGACCGCTACTGGTCGAGGCTGCTCGACGGCGGCGAGCCGTGGGCGTGCGGCTGGCTGCGCGACCGCTTCGGCGTGTCGTGGCAGATCGCGCCCACCGTGCTGCTGAAGATGCTGCTCGACCCGGACCGCGAGAAAGCGAGCCGCGTGATGGCCGCGATGATGAAAATGGTCAAGCTCGATATCGCGCCGCTCGAACAGGCGTATCGCGGCGAGTAGCCCCCGCGCGGCATGGCGCGATGCCGTGTGGCACGGCGCGCCGCCGCGCCCGCATGATCTTTGATAGCATCGGTCTCGCCCCTTTATCCAACTATCAGCGGCGAGACATTCACGGTGCGCGTCAACCATTACGCCTTCTTCTGCTCGCTATTCGTCGCGCGCCTCGCCGATCAGATCCTGCTCTTTCTCGTGCCGCTCGTCGTGTTCCAGACGACGCACGATGTCTCATGGTCGGGTCTCGCGTTTTTCATCGAAACGCTGCCGCGCTATCTCGTGTTCCCGTTTTTCGGCGCGCTCTGCGACCGCTTTGCGCCGCTCAGGCTCATGCGCCTGAGCCAGGCGGTGCGCGCGCTCGCCTGCTTCGGCGGCATCGCCGCGTATGTGCTGTTCGGCGGCATCGGCTGGCTGATCGGGCTGTCGGCCGCGTGCGGCGTGCTGACGAGCCAGGGTCTCGTGGCGCGCGAAGTGATGCTGCCGCAGATTTTCAGCACGCAGCAGATCCAGCGCGTGCTCGCCTATTCGCAACTGGCCGACCAGCTGGGCTTTGTGCTCGGGCCGATGCTGGCCGCGCTGCTGCTCGGCCTGTGGCACTGGGAAAGCGTGGTCGCCGCGACCGGCGTGCTGTTTCTCGCCGCCGACGCCGCCCTGTTCCTGTGGCAGCGCCTGAGCGGCTTTCGCGCGCCCGCGCTCGCGCGTGCGCCGGCCGGCCACTGGACGCAGCCGCTGCGCATCGCGCTGCATCATGTGTGGACACTGCCGGGCCTGAAGAAGGTCATCATGCTCGCGGCGGCGGAAAACCTCGTGATCGGCGTGACGCTCGCGACCTCGGCGGCGATGGTGACGGGCCTGCATGCGCAATCGAGCCGCGACTACGCGGGGCTGCAAACGGCCGGCGCGATCGCCACGGTGCTGGTGCTGCTGACGGTCGCGCGCGCCGGCTGGCCCGCGCGCGTGCTCGGCCTCGTCGCCTTCGTGACGATCTGCGCGGGTGGCGTGATCGCGGGCGCGAGCGCGGCGCCGTGGGGTTATGCGCTCGGCTTTCTGCTGATCGTCGGCTTCGACAAGATGTTCAACGTCTACATCCGCAGCGCGCGTCTGCAGATCATTCCGCCCGAGGACTACGGCAAGACGATCGGCGTGGCGATCCTGCTGAACAACATGACGCAGCCGCTCGCCGGCCTGCTCGTGAGCGTGTTCTCCGCGCGTACGCAAACCGGGCCGCTGATCGTCGCGCTCTCTCTGACGATGGGCGGCATCGGCGCGGCGGTTTCGCTCGGCGCGGCGCTGCTGCGGCGCAGGCGCGCGTTGCTGATCGAGGAATGACGGGACGGGCGAGGTGGCCTTGAACGCATCGCCCGCATCCCGAAGACGGACCCCGCGCAAAGTTACCCACAGATTTTGTTGGCAAATCTGTGGGTAACTTTCCGGAAAGATCCGCAAGCTGTTGATGCGGCAATCGTTTTTCCGCAGACGCTGATTTGGGCAGGGGCTGCGCGGGGCTTTATGTGCGCCGTGTCTGCGCTTTGCCCACTCGTTGTCCGCTTTTTGTCCGCGTATGAGCCACGCTGGGCTCACACCCAGGCCACACCCAGGCCGCCGCACTCAACTCAGGCGAGCCCACGCATGGCCCCGCGTTTCGCTCAAGCCGCCACAGCCCGCGGCAAGCCCAGCGCCTCATCGCCCGGCTCCCCGCCGAGCGCGTCGACGAGATCGCCCAGCATGCGGTCGAGTTCGGCCGTCATCAGCGCGACGTCGGAATCGAAGCGCTCGTCGTCGTCCTGCGCGGTCGGATCGCTCGCTTCCTTGAGCACGTCGAGCGGCGCGACACGCTTGATCGCGAGCGACGGCGTCAGCACGAACGACACGCGATCGTTCCACGTCATCGCGAGCCGCATGCATTGCTTGCCCGCTTCGATGTGGCGGCGCATGTCCTCGGCGTCGAGCGTGTGGCCGACGTAGCGCACCGTCGCATTGCCTTCGGTCGGCGAGCGCAGCTCGGTGTCCTGGTCGAGCGTGAAGCCGGCCGGGCCGTCGCCGTCGAGCAGCCAGCCCGTCATCGCCGCCACCGGCGACTGCGCGACGCGCACCGTGGCGAGCGGCAGCTGATCGATCGACTTCACGAGCAGCCCGCGCACTTCATCGGCCACCGCCTGCGAAGCCGCGTCGATCACGAGCCAGCCGTTCTTGCAGTCGATCCACACGCGCGTGTCGCGGCGGATGCTGAACGCGCGCGGCAGCAGTTCGTCGGTCACCTGCTCCTTGAGTTCGCGCATCTGCTTGCGGCCGGGCTTGAAGCCCTGCTGTTCCTCGAGTTCGAGCGCGCGCTCGCGCGTCACCTGGGTGACGACCGAGGCCGGCAGCAGCTTCTTTTCGGCACGAAACGTCAGCAGCATCTGGCCGTTGAGCGCGTAGACGAGCGAGTCGCCCTCGCGCGGCGGCGCCCAGCCCTGGTTTTGCGTTTCGAGACCGCCGCCCGGCGCGAACGCGTACGGCGCGAGCCACTTCTGCATCTGTTCGGGGGTGACGGACCACGGAGCGGGAAGACGGTGCAACTGAAGGTTTTTGAACCACATGGGCGAAGTCGAATCCGGGCAAAGCGCGCCATTTTATCTGACGGAAGCGCACGGGGCGCTCGCGCCGTCATGGTTTTGCCGTAGCCGCCCGCACGCACGTTTTGGCGGCAAATCACCTAGACTTTCTGACAGGAAGATCAAGACGGAGGCGGCCATGGCCGATGACACCGCAGCCTGGCAGACGGTGGCCTACGAAGGCTTCGAAATACACGTCTCGCCCGTTCCGACGAGTCCGCCCGACCCGGCCCATGCGCAGGACGCGCGAGAGAGCCGCTACACGTATCTCGGTTACGTCTGCCATCCCGGCGCCGATCCGCATATCCCCGGCCACTCGGTGCCGTTTCATGCGGACGGAGAAGAAAGTTTCGCGAGCCAGGACGAAGCGCTCTACGAAGCGGTGCACGTGGGACGCAGTATCGTCGACGGCACGCATCCTGATCTGACAGTGCTGCCGCTCGTGACCGGCGGCGTTTGATGCGCGGTGATGCGCGGGTGCGAGGCGCTGCATGCGGCGTGTGACGTCCATATGCAGCGTCTGCATTCCATGTTGCAGCGCCTGCGTGCGGCGCAGTTGCGTACAGCTTAAGGCTGGCGCTGTCGTGCTAACGCGCCAGTTCGGGACCCGTATTACCGCGCGCCTCGTGCCGCAGCGCCGCACTGAGTCGCATGTAGTCGCGCATTCGCCCTTCACGCCCGCCAGCCTCACCACCCCGCCCTTCCAGCCCCTAACCGAACGCCCGCTTGATGCGCGACTTCAGCAGCGCGCGCCGCAGACGCCCCGTGCGCTCAGGCTCGCTGACCGCCAGGCCGCCCTCGACCGCGCTGCCGCGACGCAGGTAGTAGCGGTCGAACGTCGCCTGCGTCATGCCCCACTTGTTGAGAAACTGCCGGCGCCCGTCGTTCTTGACGATCTTGCCGGTGCTTTTCTGCTGGAAGTGATAGACGAGGCTGTCGCCGACGCCGAGAAACACGCGGCACCCGGCATCCCAGAGTTTCATCGAGAAGTCGTTGTCGCTGCTCATGCCGGGGCTCAGCTCGCTGCTGTAGCCGCCGAGCTTGTGCCACCAGTCGCGATGCACGAGTGTGGGCGGCCACGTCGCGCCGCGCCAGTCGGCCCGCGCGAGCCGCGGCGCGGCGGCGACCAGCTCGTCGGCGCGGAACGTCTCGACGTCGCGGCCGAAGTTCTGCACGACCACGCAGGGATTGCCGGAATCGACCGGCTCGATCATCGTGCCCGACAGCATGAAGAGGTGATCGGCCGGCATCTGCGCGAGGCGCCGCGCGAGCGCGTCGTCCCAGCCGGGGCAGCAGTACATGTCGTCGTTCATGTAGACGACGTAGTCCGCGCGCGCGCGCGCCGCCGCGATGTTGACGGCATGGCAGATGCCGATATTGCCCGGCGACGCCGTGTGCTCGATGCCCTCGTCGCGCACCCAGGCGAGCGTGCCGTCCGAGCCGTCGTTCACGTGCACGATGATCTGGTGCGCGTGCGTCGAGTGACGCCGCAGGCTCTCGATCACGAGGCGCAGATACGGCAGGTTGTTCCAGGTCGGGATGATGATTGAGAACATCGATTCGGTCCGTTGAGCGGGGCTTGGGCGCGGCATGCGCCGCGCGCCGGCCATGAGTTTCGCGCGATTGTACCGCCGTCGCCCGCGCATGGGCGCGAGGCGGCGGCTGCCTTACCGCGTTCGGCAGCAAGCATTTTGCAAGGAGACGCATGGTTATAATCCGGATCGCTCTACCGTCTTGCAACGACTCGAAGGGTCCGGCGTCCCCGCAATTTCACCACCGGAACGGTAGTGTTCATTCATATCGTAGGCCTATGATTTTTGCTCCCAGTCTGGTCTGTCTCACTACGGCCCTGCTGTTTTTCGCCCCCGCGGTCAATCTGATGTGGCGCGGCGGCACCGGCTACTGCTTTTTCGTCATCGTCGCGCTCGCGCTGGGCGCGGCCGTCGTCAACCGGCGCATGCCGGGCTATTTCTCCGCGCTGCGCACTTACCGCTGGTTCACCGTCGGGATGCTCGCGCTCGTCGTCGCGATCGGCGCGCAGCAGCTCGTGCTCGGCTACTGGCTGCCCCGGCAGTTCGACGCGCTGTCGCGCTTCGTGCTCGCGCTGCCGGTGTTCCTGCTGCTGCGGCAATTGCCGTCGCGCAATCTGCGCATGATCGGCTGGGGCTGCGCGGCCGGCGCGCTCGCGGTCGGCCTGTGGGCGTTCCTCGACCAGCCGCCGGGCGGCTGGACCGATGCGAACCGGCTCAACAACTCCTACACGAACGCGATTCCGTTCGGCGACACCGCGCTGCTGCTCGGCTTCCTGTCGGTGTTTACGCTCGGCTGGGACAACCCGCGCGACTGGCGCATGCTGCTGCCGCGCCTCGCGGCGCTCGTCGGCGGCGGCTATGCGTCGTATCTGTCGGGCACGCGCGGCGGCTGGCTCGCGGTGCCGGTGTTCGTTGTGCTGCTCGGCATCCAGTACCGGTGGTTCGCGCAGAAAAAGCGTCTCGTGATCGTGACGCTCGCGATCGTGCTCGCGGCGGGCGCGCTGCTCTCGACCGGGCGGATTCACAAGCGCCTCGCCGAAGTGCCGAACGACGTGTCGATGATGCACAAGGGCGATGACGACACGGCCACCGGCTTGCGCCTGCAACTGTGGAACGCATCGCGGATGATCTTCGAGCGGCATCCGCTCTATGGCATCGGCAAGGGACATCTGGTCGATGAGCTCGGCGCGATGGCCAAGCGCGGCCAGGTGAAGGCCGAGATCGTCAACGAGCGCGCGCACAGCGACTTTTTCTCGACGCTCGCCGAAATGGGCGCGATCGGCGTGATCGCGCTGCTGCTGTTCTATCACGGCATGGCGGTGTATTTCTGGCGGCACCGGCACATGGCCGATCCGGTGATCCGCGCGGCCTCGTACACAGGTCTCGCGGTCGCGACGAGCACCGTGATCTTCGGGCTCACGATCGACGTGCTCGTGCCGATCATGGTGACGGTGCTGCTCGCACTGCTCGTCGCGACGCTGCTGGCGATGATCGACGCGAGAAAGCGGGAACTGGCGGAAGTTGCGCGCACGACCACGGGCGCGCGACCGGGCTAAGGCGCCCGGCACGGCTCGGCGCAGGGCTGGGCTCATGCTTGAGCCCGTGATTGAGCCCATGCTTGAACCCTCTCATCAGCGTGTGAACAGTTCGTAAAGCGCCGCGACATGCGCATCGACGCCCGGGTCGTAGACGAGACTCGCGCGCGGCTCCGCGATCCGCGCATTGCCGCGCTTCACGCGCTCCACCGCCTCGCCGATCGCGCGCTCGAAGCTACCCGCCTCTTGCCGCGAAAACTCGATCTTCGCCGCGCCGGTCACGGTCTCGGCCGAGCCGACGTTATCCGCGATCACGAGCGGCGTGCCGCACATCACCGACTCGACGCCGACGAGGCCGAACGGCTCGTACGCCGACGCCACGACCGTAAAATCGGCGGCCGCAAACAGCTTGCCGATCTCCTTGCTGTAGCCCGCGTAGCGGATCGTGTCGCCGGTCTTCGGCACCGGCCGGCCGACGACCACGAGGCACACCGGCAGCGTCGTGCGCTCGAAAAACGCTTCGAGCAGCGGGTAGCCTTTGCGCTCATGACTCGTCGACGAGAACAGGAAAATCACGCGGTCCTCGGGCAGCTCGAACTGGCGGCGCACGGCGGCGCGCTCGGCCGCGTCGAGCGGCTTGAAGCGCGCGGTATCGACCGGCGGATAGAGCACGTCGATACGCTCCGCCGGCACGTCATAGAAACGCTGCAACTCGCGGCTCATCAATTGCGAATGCGCGACGATCGAGCGCGCGCGCGTGTAGACGCGCCGCTCCAGTTCGATCTGCCATGTGTCGCTGCGGCGCGGCGCGCGGCCCGCGGCTTCGAGCGAACCCGGATGCGTGCCGCCGCACAGCGCGACGTCGGCATGCGTCGAGTGATTGATCGAGAACACGCAGGCGGGACGATGGCGCTTCAGGCGCTGCTTCAGGCGCCAGTCGAACGCGAGGTTACGCAGCTTGCGCGGCGCCCAGCGCACGTCGAGCGGCTGCGCGTCGATCCACGCCGCCTCGGGCAGCGCGCGGTCGATCTCGCGGGCGAACAGCGTCGGGCGCAGACCGAGCCGATGCAGACCGGCGATCACGTCGCGCGTGTAGCGCTCGGCGCCGCCGCTGTTCTTGAGCGCCTGGGCGGTCAGCGCGATGTCGGTGAGGGGCAGGCGGTACGCGTCGCGGGACGGCTCTCGGGTTGACTCAGGCAAGGCTCGGGTCTCGGTGAGGCGCACGCTCACAGCAAGCCGCGCGCGGAGTTTCGGGGCAGCGGCAATTGTAAAGGATGGGTTTCGGGAGACTCATGTCGGGCGGCCTGCCGGGGCTCGGGCGGAAATCGGGTGCGGACCCGCTCAGGTTCGCGGCCACCATGCCGCAAGCCGCCCGCGTCGCGCGGCATGGCCGCCAACGGCTAGAATCTAGGCCAATCGCTTCCGCTTCGACTCCATGACCGACAGCCTGCCGCCCGCCTCGTTTTCCCTGTCTGATCCGCCGGACCCGTCCGACGCGCCCGCGCGGTTCGCGGCGTCGGGCATGGGTGCGTCAGATGGACCCGATGCGCCTGATACGCCCGCCTCGCCGAGCGCGTCGGGCACGTCCAGCGCCGGCGTCCCACCCCGCGGGCCCGCCGGGGCAGATGAATCCGGCATGTCCGCCACATCCGCCTCCAACACCGCGCGCCCGCTCGTCTCGATGCTCGTGATCGCCTACAACCAGGCGCAGCAGATCGGCGATGCCGTGCGCAGCGCGCTCGCGCAGACCTACGAGCCGCTCGAAATCATCGTGTCCGACGATGCGTCCAGCGACGCCACCTTCGCCGCGATCGAAGCGGCGCTCGCCGGCTACGCCGGACCGCATCGCGTGATCGCCCGGCGCAACACGGTCAACCAGGGCATCAGCGCGCACCTGTCGCAGCTCGCCCTGATGGCGCACGGCGAGCTGCTGTTCGTCGCGGCGGGCGACGACATGTCCGCGCCCGAGCGCTGCGAGCGCGTGGTCGACTGCTGGCTCGCCCACGAGCGCCGCCCCGACCTGATCGCCACCGATCTCGCCGACATGGACGAAGCGGGCCACGTGCACGAGCGCGTGAGCCCGGACGAACTCGACCGATACCGCTTCGACGACTGGCTCGCCGGCCGCCCGTGGCTGATCGGCGCGGCGCACACGTGGTCGCGGCGGCTCTTCGAGCGCTTCGGGCCGATGCTGCCGGGCGCCGCGGCCGAAGACCAGATCATGGTGCTGCGCGCGATCCTCTCGGGTGGCGCGATCAGCCTGCGCGAGCCGCTCGTGCGCTACCGGCGCGGCGGGCTGTCGCGCAAACGCCGCTACCGGTCGGTCGATGAACTGATCGCGCGGATGCGCCAGAGCAATCGTTATGGCCTCGCCGAACTCGCGCAGTTGCAGCGCGACGCGGACGTCGCCGGCCTCGGCGAGCGCATGCGCGCCGCGATGGCGCCGAAGCTCGCGCGCGAACGGTTCATCGCGGCGATGTTCGAGGCGCGAAGCTTCGGCGAGCGTGTCGCGCTGCTGACACGCGGCGCCGGCGTGAAGCTCGGGCTGCGTATCCGTATGTTTCTGTATGCGAGCTGCCCAGCGGTGTATGCGCCGGGGATCTGGCTCAAGCGCGTCGTGCGTGGGAAGCGCGGCTGAATAGCGTGGCTGAACAGCGAGGCCGCACCATAGCGCCGAGGCCGAACGCCGCTCGATTCCCGGCGGCAGCATCTCGGCGCCGATGCCCGGCACGCTGCGCCGCAAGCGCCTCAGCATCTTCGCCGTGCGGATCAAGGCGAGGCTGAATAGCGGGGCTGAGTAGCAAGGCCACGCCATAGCGCCGAGGCCAAGCGCCGCTCGATTCCCGGCGCCTGCATCTCGGCACCGATGCACGGCACGCTGCGCCGCAAGCGCCTCAGCATCTTCGCCGCGCGGATCAAGGTCCCGCTGGCGCGGCGGTTCATCACGAATGCGACCAGCGCCACGCGAACACGCGCGCCGCTCAAACACCCTGGATCAGGCCGCGCTCTGCTGGAACTGGATGCGATGCAGATGCGCGTACAGCCCGTCCTGCGCCAGCAGTTCGCGGTGGCTGCCGCGCTCGACGATCCGCCCCGCTTCCATCACGAGGATGCGGTCGGCGCGCTCGATCGTCGAAAGACGGTGCGCGATCACGAGCGTCGTGCGGCCCTTCATCAGCGTTTCGAGCGCCGCCTGCACGTGGCGTTCGGATTCGGAATCGAGCGCCGAGGTCGCCTCGTCGAGAATCAGGATCGGCGCGTCCTTGTAGATCGCGCGCGCAATCGCAAGACGCTGGCGCTGGCCGCCCGAGAGCATCATGCCGTTGTCGCCGACCAGCGTTTCGATACCTTGCGGCATCGACTGCACGGTGTCCCACAGGTTGGCCGCGCGCAGCGCCGCCTTGACCTTGTCGGCGTCGACCTCCTGACCGTAGGCGACGTTGTGCGCGATCGTGTCGTTGAACAGCACGACGTCCTGGCTCACCATCGCGATCTGGCTGCGCAGCGCGTGCAGATCGTAGTCGGGCAGCGCGACGCCATCGACCAGAATCGCGCCGCCGGTCGGATCGAAAAAGCGCGGCAGCAGGTTCACGAGCGTGGTCTTGCCGCTGCCCGACGGCCCCGCGAGCGCGACCATCTCGCCCGGCGCGACTTTGAACGAGACCTGGTCGAGCGTGTGGCGGCTATGCGTGGCGTTCGCGCCGTACGAGAACGACACGTCGCGGAATTCGACCTCGCCGCGCGCGCGCTCGAGCGGCTGGCCGCCGCCATCCGGCTCGGCCGGCTCGTCGATCAGGCCGAAGATCAGCTCGGCTGCGGTCATGCCGCGCTGCAACGGCTGGTTCACGTCCATCAGATGCTTGAGCGGCGAGATGATCAGCAGCATCGACGTGACGAACGCGACGAAGCCGCCGACCGTGGTCTGATCCGACGACGACTGCACCACCGCGATCGTAATCACGACCGCGAGCGCGATCGAGGCGAGGAACTGCGTCAACGGCTGCGCGAGGCCGCCCGAGGCGGTCATGCGCATGGCGTAGCCGCGCAGGCGCTTGCTCATCGCCGTGAAGCGGTCTGTCTCGTATTGCTCGCCGTTATGCACCTTGACGACCTTGTAGCCGCCCACGGTCTCCTCGACGATATACGACAGCTCGTTGGTGAGCAGCTGATGCTCGCGGTTCAGACGCCGCAGCCGGCGATTGATCTTGCCGACCAGCCAGCCGATGCCCGGCAGCAGCACCGCGACGATCAGCGTCAGGCGCCAGTTCAGATAGAACAGATAGCCGAGCAGGAAGATCACGGTCAGCGAATCGCGCACGAGCGTGACCATCACACTCAGCAGCACGTTGAGAATCTGGTTGACCTCGAAGACGATCGCGTTGATGACGGTGCTCGCGGTTTCGCGCTGGAAGAAAGCGACGCTCGTATGGATCATGCGGTCGAACATCTTCAGGCGCAGTTCGAGCAGGATCTTGTTCGACACGTAGGCGAGCAGATAGCCCGATGCATATTGCGAGACGCCGCGGATCAGCGCAAGGCCGATCACGGCGACCGGCACGAGCCACTTGGTCTTGTCGATCGCATGGGAGCCGAAGCCTTTGTCGAGCAGCGGCTTGAGCAGCGCCGGAATGGCGGCGTCGGTGCCGGCGCTCACCGCCATCGCGACAATCGCGCCAACCACGACCCACAGCAGCGGCTTGATGAACGGCCACAGGCGGCGCATGACGACGGCCGGCGACGACGCATCGCCTGAACCCATGGGTTTGCTTAACGTTGGCTTCGCGCTCAAGGAATCCTCTGGAAATGCGGAACAGCGAACACGCGGCACAGGGCGTTGCCGCCGCGCGAAATATTAAAAGAGAGCATTGTAATCGCTCGCAGATGATGGCCGGTGCACCGCGCGCGACCGGATGCACGCAAGGGTTGACGGGCCGGTGCGCTGGTGTGGGGCCGGATGGGCTGTGTATACTCCTCGCTGCTCGTTGCTCCTCGTTGCCCGTCGGCGGGCTCGCGGATTCGCCCGAGGCTGTGTATCGTGCGCTGCCTCTCCGGCTCGGGTTCGGGCTCGCTCGATCCGGCAAGCACGGCCGTGCGCCGATACGGGTATGGATACGCGAACGCAACCGGCCCGCATGCGCAGCCCGCTCCGTCATGTCGTCCCTCACGAACTCAGGTATGCAAGAAACCACCCTCGGCGTCGCCATCATCACCCGGAACGCGGCGGCGCGGCTGGCCGAATGCCTGCGGGCGCTGGCCTTTGCCGACCAGATCGTCGTGATCGACGGCGGCAGCACCGACGGCACGGCCGGGATCGCCCGCGCGCACGGCGCCCGCGTAATCGAACAGACGGACTGGCCCGGCTTCGGCCCGCAGAAAAACCGCGCGGTGGATGCGCTCGCGACAGACTGGGTCCTGTCGATCGATGCCGACGAAATCGTCACGCCGGAGCTGGCCGCGTCGATTCGCGCGGCGCTCGCGGCACCCACGGCCGACGTCTATGCAGTGGACCGCCTGTCGAGCTTCTGCGGCCACTGGGTTCACCACAGCGGCTGGTATCCGGACTGGATTCCGCGCCTCTTCAAACGCGGCCGCGCGCGCTTCTCCGACGACCTCGTCCACGAGCGCCTCGTGTTCGACACGCCCGCGCAACGCCTCACCGGCAAGCTCATGCACTACTCGTACGAGGACTACGAGAGCGTGCTGCGCAAGCTCGACGCCTATTCGACGGCCGGTGCGCGACAGCGTTATGCAGCGGGACAGCGCGGCAGCTTCGGCAAGGCGCTCGGACGCGGCTTGTGGGCGTTCGTGCGGACCTACCTGCTGCGGCGCGGTTTTCTGGACGGCCGCGCGGGCTTCATGATCGCCCTGTTCAATGCCGAAACGGTGTACTACCGGTTTCTGAAGCTCGCGCACCTGGAGAAAACGGGCGGACGCTAGGCGGCGATAAAAAAGGCGGCCGTTGGATGACGGACCGCCTTTGGCCTTTGTGCCGATTCTGCGCGACGATGGCGGCTGCTTTTGTTTTTTGCATTTGCTTGCCGCTGCGTTTCGCTATCTGCCGCCGCCGGTACTCAGCGCAATACAACCGAGACTCGTCGCAGACAGATTCGCATCGCGAAGACCCGCCCGCCGTAGCCTGAGACCATCCAGCGTGGTCTTGCCCGCCCGGATAAACCGTACGCGCAAAACCACCACCATCGATCAATAAACGATCTCGATCGAGCTGCCCTCGAACTCGCCACGCAATGCGGCGAGCAGTTCGTCGGTCGGCTTCACGCGCCATGCGTCGCCGAGGCGCATTTCGCCTTGCGCATTCTCGCTGCGATAGACGACCTGCACCGCGAGTCCGTTCGGAATCTGCACCGGCTGCCGGCCGTTGTCGCCGCCGAAGCCGCCTCGTCCACCGTTGCGTCCACCGCCGTTGCCGCCGCCGTTGCCACGTGCGGCAGCCGCCGGCGCAGCGGCCGCGGCCGGCTCGTCCTTGCCCGCGCAGTGCGCTTCGAGCACCCGCCGCAACGCCAGCGCATCGGCGTTGCCGTTCATCTGCACCTTGACCGAATCCGCGTAACGGCAACGCGCGCGGCCGAGATCCATAACCGTGTCGACGGTAAAGCGGATGCCGCCCGTGAACGCGTCGTTGCGCGCCATGCCCTGCACGACGAGCAGTTCGTCTTCCTTGAAAAGCTGCTTGTGTTCTTCGAAGACTTCGTTGAACACCGTCACTTCGCACTGGCCGGTGCCGTCGTCGAGCAACGCGATCAGCATCTTGCCGCGCTGGGTCATCTGCGTGCGCAGCGACACGATCACGCCGGCAACGAGCTTGTCGCGCCCTTCCTTCAGCTCGCCGATCTTCTGGCGCACGAAGCGGCGCACTTCGTCCTTATATGCGTCGAACAGGTGGCCCGACAGGTAGAAGCCGAGCGCGGCCTTTTCTTCCTGGAGCTTTTTCTTTTCCGGCCACTCGGCTTCGTCGACAAGTTCATGGCCTTGCGACGGCGCGTCGCCCATGTCGAACAGGCCCGCTTGCAGCGCATTGGCGCTCGCCTGCTCGGCCGCTTCCATCGCGAGCGACACCGACGCGATAAGCTGCGCGCGATTCGCGTGCAGGGCATCGAACGCGCCGGCGCGAATCAGCGCCTCGACCGTGCGGCGATTGACGATGCGGCGATCGACGCGATTGCAGAAATCGAAGATGTCGATAAACGGGCTTTCCTCGCGCGCGCGCAGAATTTCTTCGATCGCGTTCTGGCCGCTGCCCTTGATCGCGCCGAGACCGTAGCGGATCGTGCGCGAGCGCTTGCCGTCCGCCTCGGCAACCGGCTCGAAGCGATACGCCGACAGATTCACGTCCGGCGGCAGCACGGCCATCCTGTTCGTGAGGCAGTCTTCGAACAGGATCTTGACCTTGTCCGTGTCGTCCATCGCGAGCGACATATTGGCCGCCATGAATTCGGCCGGATGGTGCGCCTTGAGCCACGCGGTGTGATACGCGAGCAGCGCGTAGGCGGCCGCGTGCGACTTGTTGAAGCCGTAGCCCGCGAACTTCTCCATCAGGTCGAAGGTCTCGTCCGCCTTCTCGCGCGTGAGGCCGTTCTTCGCCGCGCCTTCCGCGAAAATCTCGCGGTGCTTGGCCATTTCCTCGGGCTTCTTCTTGCCCATCGCGCGGCGCAGCAGGTCGGCGCCGCCGAGCGAGTAACCGCCGATGATCTGCGCCATCTGCATCACCTGCTCCTGGTAGACCATGATGCCGTAGGTCTCTTTCAGAACAGGTTCGACGCGCGGGTCGGGATACTCCACCACCTCGCGGCCGTGCTTGCGCGCGCAGAAGCTCGGGATCAGGTCCATCGGGCCCGGACGGTACAACGCCACGAGCGCGATGATGTCCTCGAAGCGATCGGGCTGCGCGTCCTTCAGCATGCCCTGCATGCCGCGGCTTTCCAGCTGGAACACGGCGACCGTATTCGCTTTCTTCAGGATCGAGAACGACGCGGGATCGTCGAGCGGCACCTGGGCCAACGACCAGCCCTGCTTCGACGGATCGAGCCGGCGGATATAGCGCTCGGCCCAGTCGAGAATGGTCAGCGTGGTGAGGCCCAGAAAGTCGAACTTCACGAGGCCGACCGCTTCGACGTCGTCCTTGTCGTACTGGCTCACGACGCCGCTTTCGTCGCCCTGCGTGTAGAGCGGGCAGAAATCGGTCAGCTTGCCCGGTGCGATCAGCACACCACCCGCGTGCATGCCGACGTTACGCGTCAGGCCTTCCACGCGCTGCGCGAGTTCGAGCAGCTGATGCACTTCGTCTTCGTTGTCGAAACGCTCCTGCAGCAGCGGCTCTTCCTTCATCGCGTCGGCAATCGTGACGTGCTTGCCCGGCTTGAACGGAATCAGCTTCGCGACGCCGTCGGTGAACATATAGCCGAGATCGAGCACGCGGCCGATGTCGCGCACCGCCGCCTTCGCCGCCATCGTGCCGAAGGTGGCGATCTGCGACACCGCGTTCGCGCCGTATTTCTCCTTCACGTACTGGATCACGCGATCGCGGCCGTGCTGGCAGAAGTCGATATCGAAGTCGGGCATCGACACCCGCTCCGGATTCAGGAAACGCTCGAACAGCAGGTTGTAGCGCAGCGGATCGAGGTCGGTCACGCCGAGCGCGTAAGCGACCAGCGAGCCCGCGCCCGAGCCCCGGCCCGGGCCCACCGGCACGCCGTTGTTCTTCGCCCAGTTGATGAAGTCCGCGACGATCAGGAAGTAGCCCGGAAAGCCCATCTTGATGATCGTGCCGCACTCGAATTCGAGGCGCTGGTAGTACGTGGCACGCTGCGCGTCGCGCTCGGCCTCGTCCGGATAAAGCTGTTCGAGGCGCTTTTCGAGGCCCTCTTTCGAGAGCTGCACGAGGTAGTCGTCGAGCGACATGCCGTCGGGCGTCGGAAAGAGCGGCAGCTTCGGCTTGCCGAGTTCGAGCGTGAGATTGCAGCGCTTTGCGATCTGCACCGTGTTGGCGAGCGCCGAGGGAATGTCCGCGAACAGCGCGGCCATGTCTTCTTGCGTGCGGAAATACTGCTCGTCGGTAAACCGCTTCTGGCGGCGCGGATTCGCGAGAATATCTCCTTCCGAGATACACACGCGCGCTTCGTGCGCGGTGAAGTCGTCCGGCGTCATGAACTGCATCGGGTGCGTGGCGACCACCGGGAGTTTCAGCGACGCCGCAATCGCGACCGCCTGCTGCACGTACTGCTCGCCGCCCGGCTGGCCGCAGCGCTGCAACTCGATATAGAAACCGTCGGGGAACACCTTCGCCCAATGCTGCGCGTTGCGTTTCGCCGCTTCCACGTTGCCGGCCGCGAGCGCGAGACCGATGTCGCCCTGCTGCGCGCCCGACAGCGCGAGCAGCCCTTCGCCGAGCCCGGATTCGAGCCAGCCGGCTTCGATTTCCGCGCGACCGCGGTACTGGTTCGTGAGCGACGCCTTGCTGAGCAGTTCGCAGAGGTTCAGGTAACCGCCGCGGTCCTTGACCAGCAGCAGCAGACGCGAAGGCTTGTCGCGGTCGTCCGGATTGGCGATCCAGACGTCGCAGCCGGCAATGGGTTTGACCCCCTTGCCACGCGCTTCCTGGTAGAAACGGACGAGGCCGAACGCGTTGCCGAGGTCGGTGAGCGCGAGCGCGCCCTGACCGTCTTTGGCCGCCGCCGCGACGATGTCGTCGAGACGCACGATGCCGTCGGCAATCGAGAATTCGGAGTGAACGCGGAGATGAACGAAGCGGGGATCTGACATGGGCGACATTGTAACTCCACCATTCCGCAGATTTCAGCCCAAAGCGGCGCGTTAGCCATTCGGCCAAGGCATGGCCGGCAGCATGGGCGCGCGGGCGCGGCGCCGTGGCGCTTCGGGCCGCCCAACGACCACGCTCGTGACGATACGCGCGGGATTTTGCAGTGCCGCTCGCCATAACGCGCGGCGTTTGCGCCAAAGCAAACACCTGGCCATTCGGCCAGGTCGGGGAAACCGCCGGCTTGAGGGATAATAGCGGTTTCGCCTCATTCGACGTGGCTGCCAGCGCGCGAGAACACGGGCCCGATCCGGCACGCCGCCGGCCCGACAACGCCCGCGGCGCAACCCACCGCCAGCCGCTCCGCCCTTTGCCACGCCGGCCATTTTTACCGCTGAACACACATGAGTATCGTCAATCTCGCCGCGTATCAATTCGCGACCATCGAAGACACCGCCGCCTGGCGCCCGCTCGTCACCGAACGCTGCAATGCGCTCGGCCTGCGCGGCACCATCCTGCTCGCGCCGGAAGGCATCAACCTGTTCGTCGCGGGCACGCGCGAGCACACCGACGCGTTCATCGACTACCTCCGCCACGACGCCCTCTTCGAAGGCAAGTTCGCGAATCTGCAATTCAAGGAAAGCCTGTCGGACAAGCAGCCGTTCACGCGCATGCTCGTCAAGCTCAAGCGCGAAATCATCACGATGAAAAAGCCGGCAATCCGCCCGGAGCTCGGCCGCGCGCCGTTTGTCGACGCGCCCACGCTGAAAAGCTGGCTCGATCGCGGTCACGACGACGCAGGCCGTCCGGTCGTGATGCTCGATACGCGCAATGCGTTCGAAGTCGACGTCGGCACGTTCGACAACGCGCTCGACTATCGCATCGCGAAATTCAGCGAATTCCCCGAGGTGATCGAAAAAAATCGCGCCGACCTCGAAGGCAAGACGGTCGTGTCGTTCTGCACGGGCGGCATCCGCTGCGAGAAAGCGGCGATCCATATGAAGGACGTCGGCATCGAGAACGTGTACCAGCTCGAAGGCGGCATCCTGAAGTACTTCGAGGAAGTCGGCGGCGCGCATTATCACGGCGACTGCTTCGTGTTCGACTATCGCACCGCGCTCAATCCGCAACTGGAACCGACCGCGACCGCGCAGTGCTTCGGCTGCCGCGCGGTGGTCACGCCCGAACAGCAGCAATCGCCGCTGTACGTGGCGGGCAAGACGTGCCCGGCGTGCCATCCGGACGGCACGGCCGCGTAATCGATGCGGATCGCGGATGTCAATGGCAAACGCAAATGGCAAAGCGCGCATGGCAGACGCAAGTCGCCGCAAACGGCGTGCGCCGTCGGGCATGGGCCTGGCCACTGCCCGCGCGTGCGCCGCGGCATGTGCCGACCGGTCACGCTGTGTCCCAACGTGCCCTGACGTCCCCGCCAGCGGCCGCGCCCGGGCGCTGACGCCGTCATCCGCCAACCCCTTGCCCCGCTCATCATGACCTATCGCGGACGCTTCGCGCCGTCGCCGACCGGCCCGCTGCACTTCGGCTCGCTGGTCGGCGCGCTCGCCAGCTGGCTCGATGCGCGCGCGCATCGCGGCGCGTGGCTCGTGCGCATCGAGGACATCGACGGCCCGCGCACCGTGCCCGGCGCCGCCGAGGACATCCTCGCGACGCTCGAACGCTTCGGCATGCGCGCCGACGAAACGCCGATCTGGCAAAGCCGGCGCATGGCGCGCTATCAGCAGGCGCTCGACCTGTTGAAGTCCAGCGGCCTAGTCTATCCGTGCGGCTGCACGCGCAAGGAAATCGCCGATTCGCTGCTCAACGCGCACGCGCGCAACACGACGCTCGCCTATCCGGGCACCTGCCGCACGGGGCTGCACGGCAAGCCGGCGCGCGCATGGCGTCTGCGCGTGCCCGACGGCAAGGCCGCCGTGATCGAATTCGACGACCGCTGGCAAGGCCGGCAGACGCAGAATCTCGCGACCGAAGCCGGCGATTTCGTGCTGCGTCGCGCCGACGACCAGTGGGCCTATCAACTCGCGGTGGTAGTGGACGATGCGGACGCGGGCATCACGCACGTCGTGCGCGGCGCGGACCTGCTGGATTCGACGGCGCGGCAGATCTATCTGCAACGCTGTCTCGGTGTGGCGACGCCCGGGTATCTGCATGTGCCGGTCGTCGCGAACGAACACGGCGAGAAACTGAGCAAGCAGAACGGCGCGACCGCGCTCGACAGCGCCAACCCGCTCGAAGCGCTAGGCGCGGCGGCGCGGCATCTGGAACTCGACCTCGGCGGCGAACCGCCCACGACGCTCGAGCAGTTCTATCGTGCCGCGACGGCGGCATGGGTCAAACGGATGAAGGTGGGGGTGAGGGCATCGGCCTGAGGCACGCGTAACATGCGTCGCACGCGGGAGCACGGGATTCGAAGCACAGCCGCTGCAAACGCTTGCAACATGCTGCCGGTCACTCACGGGATTCGCGAGATTCGCGCAACGGCAAGCCCCGGTACGGCAGCGCAAGCGCAACTCGCCTTACGACGACGAAGGCGTCTTCCGCGGCATCCCGAAGCCGCCGAGCAGCGCCGCCAGTTGCCGCTTCGGCGCCTGCTTCTGCGGCGCCGCATCGGACGCCGCGCTCTCTTCGACCTTGCGCACCGAAGCCGGCGACGGCTCATACGGCTTCAGGAAAAAATCGTCGACCGGTTGCGCGCGATGATGATGCGGCCGGTCGTACGAACCCGACGCACCACCCGTGCGGCGGCGGCTGCGCTCGTCGCGTGCCTCGCTGCGATCGCGGCGCGGCGGGCGGTCTTCGTGATGATGGCGCACCGGCGCATCGACGGTCAGGCGCTGCAATTCGAGCGGACGCTTGATGAGCTTCTCGATGTCGGCCAGCTGCTTGCGCTCGTTCGGGCTGCACAGCGAAAGCGCGTCGCCCGACGCGCCCGCGCGGCCCGTGCGGCCGATCCGGTGCACGTAGTCTTCGGCATTGAACGGCAGGTCGAAGTTGATGACGGCCGGCAACTCGGCGATGTCGAGACCGCGCGCCGCGACGTCGGTCGCGACGAGGGCCGCGACTTCGCCGCGCTTGAACGCATCGAGCGCCTGCATGCGTTCGCTCTGCGAGCGGTCGCCGTGAATCGCGGTCGCCACCACGCCGTCGCGTTCGAGCGAGCGCGCGAGCCGGCTCGCGCCGATCTTGCTGTTGCAGAACACGATCACCTGCTTGAGGCTGCGCTCGCGGATCAGCTGCACGACCGCGCCGGTCTTGTCGCCCTCGGCGACCTCGTAGACGATCTGCGTGACGTTGGTGGCGGTCGAGTTGCTGCGCGCGACTTCGATGGTCTGGGGGTTGCGCAGGTAGGTCGCGGCCAGCTTCTTGATTTCGCCCGAGAACGTGGCCGAGAACAGCAGCGTCTGACGCTCCTTCGGCAGCAGGTTCAGGATGCGCTGCAGGTCAGGCAGGAAGCCCATGTCGAGCATGCGGTCGGCTTCGTCGAGCACGAGCATCTGCACCTGGCCCAGGTTGGCGGTTTTCTGCTGCACGTGATCGAGCAGGCGGCCCGGCGTCGCGATGAGGATTTCGACGCCGCGGCGCAGTTGCTCGGACTGCGGGTTCATGTCGACGCCGCCGAACACGACCGCGCTGCGCAGCGCCGTGTGCTTCGCGTACGCGTGCACGTTCGCGGCGACCTGGTCGGCGAGTTCGCGCGTCGGCGTGAGGATCAGCGCGCGCACCGGATGGCGCGCCGGCGAAGCGCTGGTATTGGCCTGCGGCAGCAGGCGCTGGATGATCGGCAGCGAGAAGCTGGCGGTCTTGCCGGTGCCGGTTTGCGCCGCGCCCATCACGTCGCGGCCCGCCATCACCACGGGAATCGCCTGCGCCTGGATCGGCGTGGGCGTGGTGTAGCCCGATTCCTTGATGGCTTTCAGGATGTCGGGCGCGAGGCCGAATTGATCAAAAGTCTCGGTGCTGGGCGTGACGGCTGTGTCGGACATGGTGGCTTTCGCTAAAAATGCGCCTGGCGCAATGCGCGCGGCAGCGGTCGCAACCGCGGCGGGCATCAGGATGAAGGCGGAGCCACGGCATTCCGCACGGGACCCGTCAGAGTTCGGACAATGCGGCCGGCTCCGGCCGGCGGGAACCCCCGCCGAAAGGCCGGTATTGTAGCACTTCAGCAAAAACACTCATGGCGCGAACGGCGGATTTCTGCTCAGGCGGCGGGAGCCTGCGCTCCTTGCAGGCACCGCGCGCGCCCATCGCGCCTGCCGTTTCGCGAGCGTCGCGCGGCGGAAATCGCTGCGCCGGAAACCACCGAAAACGGCCGAAAACGATACACACTGCAAAATCGCCCGTGCCCGCCGCGCTCGCAGCGTAACGCGCGCGGGCGACAGTTGCATGACAGCGCAACCGCCCCCGCGCCCCCGCGCCCATCGTCCTCGCGCCGGCTGCGTTCGGCTCACCACGTCTCGCGCATCACCATCAGGCGCAGCTCGGTCATGTCCTCGATCGCGTAGCGCACGCCCTCGCGCCCGAGCCCCGAATCCTTGACGCCGCCATACGGCATATTGTCGACGCGGAACGACGGCACGTCGTTGATGACCACGCCGCCCACTTCGAGCGCATCCCACGCGCGATGCGCATGCGCGAGCGAATCGGTAAATAGGCCGGCCTGCAGGCCAAAGTCGCTGTCGTTGACCTGCGCGAGCGCCGCTTCGAAGTCGTCGAAACGCTCGAGGATCGCGACCGGCCCGAACGCTTCCTTGCGATACAGATCGGTGTCGCGCCGCACGCCTTCGAGCAGCGTCGCCTCGAACATCGCGCCGTCGACCTTGCCGCCCGCGACGATCTGCGCACCCGCCTGCACGGCGCCCTCCATCCAGCCGGCGAGCCGCTTCGCTTCCGACTCGGAGATCATCGGCCCGACGAAGGTCTTCTCGTTCTTCGGGTCGCCCATCACGAGCGACTTCGTCTTCGCGATCAGCTTCTCGCGCAGCGCGTCGTAGACGCTCGCATGCGCGAGAATCCGCTGCACGCCGATGCAGCTCTGCCCCGACTGGTAGAACGCGCCGAACGCGAGCCGCTCGACTACGTAGTCGAGCTTGCCGCCCTGATCGCCGTCGACGATCGCGGCCGCGTTGCCGCCCAGTTCCAGAATCACCTTCTTCTTGCCGGCCTTGCGCTTCAGTTCCCAGCCGACCGCCGGCGACCCTGTGAACGACAGCAGCTTGAAGCGCTCGTCGGTCGTGAACAGGTCGGCGCCGTCGCGATGCGCGGGCAGGATCGAGAACGCGCCTTTCGGCAGATCGGTTTCCGCGAGAATCTCGCCCATGATCAGCGCGCCGACCGGTGTGCGGCTCGCCGGCTTCAGCACGAACGGCACGCCCGCCGCGATCGCCGGCGCGACCTTGTGCGCGGTCAGGTTCAACGGGAAATTGAACGGCGAGATGAACGAGCACGGCCCGATCGGCACGCGCTTCACATAGCCGTGATAGCCCTTCGCGCGCGGCGAAATCTGCAGATTGACGATCTCGCCGTCGATCCGCACGCTTTCCTCGGCGGCCACCTTGAACGTATCGATCAGGCGCGTCACCTCGCCGCGCGAATCGTTGATCGGCTTGCCCGCCTCGATGCACAGCGCGAGCGCGAGTTCGTCGTAGCGCTCGCGAAAGCGCGTCACGCAGTGTTCGAGCACCGCCTGGCGCTTGAACGGCGGGTAGGCGCGCATGGCCGGCATCGCCTCGACCGCGAGGCCGATCGCCTTGTCGATCGCGGCCGCGTCGGCCATCGCCACGCGCGTGGCGACTTCGCCGCTGAATTTGTCGGTGACGTCGAGATCGGTGTTGGCGGCCACCGGCTCGTTGGCGAGGTAGTACGGGTAGGTCTTCTGCAACATGTCGGGTTCTCCTGGAGTCGATACACAGTGCCGGCACGCGGCGTCGATGCGCGGCCTGGCTGCACCGCGGCTTACAGCCGCGCGGACAACCGCTTGATCTCGCGATTGAGCACGCGCTCGTTGTCCGAGTAGTCGATCGGCACGTCGATCACGTGCACGCCCGGCGTCGCGAAGCACTCGCGCAGGAGCGGCGCGAACTGCTCGGCCGCCTCGATGCGATGCCCCTGCGCGCCATAGCTCTGCGCATAGGCGACGAAATCGGGATTCGCCAGCGTCATGCCGTAGTCGGGGAAGTTCATGTTCTCCTGCTTCCAGCGGATCATGCCGAACGCGTCGTCGCGCAGAATCAGGATCACGAGATCGAGCTTCAGGCGCACCGCCGTTTCGAGCTCCTGCGAGTTCATCATGAAGCCGCCGTCGCCGCACACGGCGATCACCTTGCGGTCCGGATGCACGATCTTGCTCGCGATCGCCGACGGCAGCCCCGCGCCCATCGAGGCCAGCGCGTTGTCGAGCAGCAGCGAATTCGGCTCGTGCGCGCGGTAGTAGCGCGCGAACCAGATCTTGTACATGCCGTTGTCGAGACAGACGATGCCGTCCACCGGCGTGGTCTCGTAGACGTCGTTGACGATCCGCACCGGGTACATCGGAAAGCGGTCGTCGTGCTGGCCCTTCACGAGATGCGCCTCGAAGTGCTCCTTGATCTCCTTGAAGCGCGTGAAGTCCCAATGCTCCTGGCGCTGCTTCAGGCGCTCTTTCAACTGCCACACCGCGTTGGCGATATCGCCGACCACTTCGATCTGCGGAAAATACACCGGATCGACTTCGGCGCCGAGGAAGTTCACGTGGATCACGGTCTTCTCGCCCGCCTCGCCGCTGCGCATGAAGAACGGCGGCTTCTCGATCACGTCGTGGCCGACGTTGATGATGCAGTCCGCGTGCTCGATCGCGCGGTGCACGAAGTCGCCGTCGGAGAGCGTCGCGTTGCCGAGCCACATCGGATGCGATTCGTCGATCACGCCCTTGCCCATCTGCGTCGTGAAGAACGGAATGCCGATCTGGTCGACGAATTCGCGCAGCATCTTGGTCGTGGTCTTGCGGTTGCCGCCCGCGCCGATCATCAGCAGCGGATGCTGCGCGGCCATGATCGCCTCGACCGCGCGCGCGACCGCCTTTTCCTCGGCAACCGGACGGCGGCTGTAGCTCTTCGGAATCGGCTTGCCGTCGCCCTCTTCATGCGCGACGTCCTCGGGCAGTTCGAGGTGCGTGGCGCCGGGACGCTCCTCCTCGGCGCGGCGCACGGCCTCGCGCACCATCGCCGGAATATTGCCGATCGACACGATCTGCCGCGTGTACTTGGTGAGCGGCTCCATCATGCGCACCACGTCGACGATCTGGAAGTGCCCCTGCTTGCTCGACTTGATCGGCTTCTGGCCCGTGACCATCAGCATCGGCATGCCGCCGAGCTGCGCGTAGGCGGCGGCAGTCACGAAGTTGGTCGCGCCGGGGCCGAGCGTCGACAGGCACACGCCCGTGCGGCCCGTGAGGCGCCCGTAGGTGGCGGCCATGAAACCGGCCGCCTGCTCGTGGCGCGTGAGGATCAGACGGATTTTCGAGCGCCGCAGCGACTCGAGCAGATCGAGATTTTCTTCACCGGGAATGCCAAACACGTACTCGACACCTTCGGCTTCCAGCGACTTGACGAACAGGTCCGATGCTTTCATTAAGGGTCTCGCTTGATGGAACGGCGACGGGCCGCAGGCCGGGCCCAGCAGTTGGCTCCGCGGTTAGGGGCCGAAGTTCGGGGCCAAAAACGGACGATCGAAGACGATAACGACGGCCGCGTACAACACGCACAACGTGCATGCCGCACAGCGCCTCGCTCGCGGCATGGCGAATGCCACGCCGGACAGCTTACTACTCGAGAGGCAATGACGCGCGCGTGCAGGCAAGGCCGCGCGGCGCGCGCCGCGCGGGACGGCAAGGCGGGACAACAGGGATGAGGGCCGCGAAAGCCCGTAGCGGGAAGACGCCATGGGCGCGCGCGAAGCAATCGGCGAAGCCGTGCGCGCAGGCGCGCAGCGGGCAACGCACGAGACGACCGCGGACGGCCCGGCCCGAGCGGAAACGAGCGCCGCATGCCGTCCACGGTCAGCACACCACGTTCAGCGCACCACGGTCACACAGTCGGACAGCACCGGCGGCGCGTTTTCACCGTTCATTGCGTCATACAGATCGGCACGCGGGCCCTTGGTCCACCACGTATAGCTGCCGGCCTGATATTTCGCGCCGGACCCCGAGAGCGTGTTGACGAAGAGCATCGGCGTGCCCTTCACGGGCAGCACGGCGAAGCTCTGTCCGTTCTGCGCGTTCCAGTAGGTAACCTGCAGAATCTTGCCGGTCGCGCACGTGTATTTGTTCGTCTGATGGTTCTTGCCCTCGATCTGGCCGAACCGCAGCGGCGCGGCCCATGCGCCGCCATGAGGCGCGAGCGCGAGGGCCGTCGATGTCAGCGAGAGAACCGCAACGAGCCATGTCTTCATCGAACACCTCGATTGTTGCCGTGAAGTTGCCGTGGATGTTGCCGCGAACCCGGCACGGCCTCAAGCGGACCACGCCAGGTTCGTGTTTCGGCCCCGCACCGACCGGCGCAGCGCGGCTCGACGGCCGCGGCCTGCTCAGGGATCGATCGCGTCGGCGCAGGCGTCGGTCGGCGCGGCGGCGACGTGCCCGACCAGCGGCACGATCTTCAGCCCCGCCGATGCGACGCGGCACGGCGCGGCCGCGAGACCGCAGCCGCTCATGCCGGCACACAGCGCGAACAGCACGCCGAGCGCACCGAGTCGGCGAGCCCTGCGGCGCCACGGAATACTGCGCGATTCGACTGCCATGTGTTCCTCTGCTTCGGATTTTCCACGTCGACGAGCCCGGGCCATGCGACGAGCCTGCTTGCGTCGATCATTCGGATCGCGCACGGCGAACATGCCGCGCACCGTGTTCGATCGGGCATCCCGGGTGTTTTGCAAACCGCCGCGCCGCGCTTCGAAACCTGGCTTCAAAACCTCACCTCGCAGCAGCCCGCCTCGATGCCCCGCCTACCCCTCTACTTCGCCGACACCGGCCGCACCGCCGCCGCAGCCTGCTTCGCGCGCGAACGCGCCTCGTCGATCGTCTCGCCGGTCGCGAGCGCAACGCCCATGCGGCGCTTGACGAAGCTCTCGGGCTTGCCGAACAGGCGCAGGTCCGCATTGGGCACCGCCAGCGCCGCCGCGACGCCTTCGAACGCGATGCCGGCTTCGTCGCGGCCGCCGTAGATCACCGCCGACGCACCCGGCGCGCGCAGCGACGTATCGACCGGCAGACCGAGAATCGCGCGCGCATGCAGCTCGAACTCCGAGAAGCGCTGCGAGCACAGCGTGACGAGCCCCGTGTCATGCGGACGCGGGCTCACTTCCGAAAACCATACGTCGTCGCCACGCACGAAAAGTTCCACGCCGAACAGGCCGCGGCCGCCGAGCGCCGCCGTCACCTTGTGCGCGATCTCGCGCGAGCGTTCGAGCGCGAGCGCGCTCATCGGCTGCGGCTGCCACGATTCGACATAGTCTCCGGCAACCTGCACGTGGCCGATCGGATCGCAGAAATACGTGCCGACCGCGCCGCTCGCGGGATCGATCGCGCGTACGGTCAGCTGCGTGATCTCGTATTCGAAGTCGATGAAGCCCTCGACGATCACCCGGCCGTGATTCACGCGACCGCCTGCCATCGCGTACTGCCAGGCCGGCTCGACGTCGGCGTCGCTCCTCAGCACCGACTGCCCCTTGCCCGAGGACGACATCACCGGCTTCACGACGCACGGATAACCGACCTTCGCGATGCCCGCGCGCAGTTCGTCGAGCGAGTCGGCGAACGCATACGGCGACGTCGCGAGGCCCAGTTCCTCGGCGGCGAGGCGGCGGATGCCTTCGCGATTCATCGTCAGTTGCGTCGCGCGCGCGGTCGGGATCACCTCGGCGAGCGATTCGGCTTCGATCGCGGCGAGTTCGTCGGTGGCGATCGCCTCGATCTCGGGGACGATCAGATGCGGGCGCTCCTGTTCGACCAGCGCGCGCAGCGCGGCGCGGTCGGTCATGTCGATCACGTGCGCGCGATGCGCGACCTGATGGCCCGGCGCATTCGGGTAACGGTCGACGGCGATCACCTCGACGCCCAGCCGTTGCAGCGCAATGATCACTTCCTTGCCGAGTTCGCCGGCGCCGAGCAGCATGACGCGCGTCGCGGATTCAGAAAGGGGCGTGCCGATCCGTTGGCCGATCTGCATGGGGTCTCCAGAAAAAGTCGGATGAGGGTGGGATTGAACAGGACGCGATGTTAACATGCGGGCCCCTTGCCGCGCGGCGCTCGCGGGGCTGCTGCCGCGCGACGGGAACCGCGGCGCGGGCGTCCGGCGCGGGCGAGGCGCCGCCCTATCGATCCGGCGCCTCGCCGCGCGTCTTTGCTCGCGCACGGCCAGCTTAGTACGTTACCCTTACGCCTTCGCCTGTTTGAAGAGACCGACGCCCATGCTCACCCGCTCCAGCCCGCGACGGCTTGCGCGCTTCACCCCGTGTCTGCGCACGGCCGTTGCCACGTTGAGCATTGCCGCGCTGCTCGGCGCGTGCGCGATGCCGAAGCATCCCGACACGTCGGCGCCGCCGCCCGATCCGTTCAATCCCGCCGCCGCCCAGCTGCTCGACAACACGAGCTGGACGCTCAGCGCGTGGAAGCAGGCGGACGGCACGGCGCGCGCGATTCCGTCGCAGGATCAGGGGCCGCTCACGCTGACGTTGTCGACCGAAGGCGGCAAGCGGCACGCAAGCGGCTTTTCCGGCTGCAACCGCTTCATGGGCCCGTACATGCTGAAGGACGGCAAGCTGAGCTTGGGTCCGCTCGCGGGCACGCGCATGGCATGCGCCTCGCCGGGCGGCGAGATCGAACGGCCGTTCCTCGACGCGCTCGCGCACATCGATCGCACCGGCGTGCAGATGCGCCCGCCGCAACAGATGCAGTTGATCCTCGATGACGGCGCGACGCTCGTGTTCGATCGCAGCGACGGCAAGTGACGGTGACGAGCAAAGCGTGCCTCGTTCGCGTGATGGATCGCCTGATGGATCACGTCACGGTTCGTGTTGCAGTTTGCCTTACGGTGCGCGTTGCGCTTTGCCGCGCGGTTGGTGCCGTCGTTCATGCCGTAGTTGGTACAGCGGTTCGTCTCGCGATCGACGCGATGGAACGCATCGCCGCCGCGCGGATCGAACGGCGTTGCCTGGCCAGGCGCCGGCCACCCCAGGCCGACATGCATGCGGAGCCGCGACGCTCCTTGCGAGGCGCGAAGCTCGCCGCAGCCGCAACAGTATTTTCCCGATCGCGGACCGCTTGCCGGTCCGCGATCCCGTTCGACGCAAGCAGACTTGCGCCGGCCTTCGAAGCCGCGGGCTTCGCCGGTTTAAACTCGACGGGTTGCGCTTGCGCGCGCTCCGTCATACGTAGATGTCTGGTATGCACACGGTAGTTTTCGGCTGGTTCGGCGGGTCGGCCGTCTGGTTTCTTCCTCTTCTGTGGCGCCTCGTGAAGTCGGTACTGCCGGGCGGCGTGGGGCTGCGCGGCCCCGGCACGATCCGCCTGTGGCTCGGCTTCGTTTGCGTGCTGATCGCCAGCTGCACGCTCGAGGCGTCGCTGATCGGCATGGATGGCGTCAACGGTTTCGGCCATGCGTTGGCTGCGGGGCCCGGCCGTCTGCTCGGCCATATCGGCACGCCGCTCGCGGCACTCGCGCTGTTCGTGGTGAGCCTGCCGTGGCTCGTCGATTTCCGCTGGCGCGACGTCGTCGAATGGGCCGACGGCGCGTTCGGCCTCGGCCTGTCGCGCGGACTCGCGAAGCGCGACGAGGAAGCGCGCCGCCACCGCAGCGTCGACGAGGCTGCGCCCTCGCATGCGTCGCCGGCCACCAACACGATGGCGCCGAAAACCACGCGGGGCCGCTACGCGCGACCGACGATCTGGCGGCCGCCCGCGAGCGGCCGCAACGCGGCGGGAACGGCT
>NZ_JAAGPQ010000092.1:0-31141 GCF_017104985.1 Paraburkholderia sp. Ac-20342
TCGGCGCGATGCCGAGTTCGTCGAGCCAGCGCGTGCTGCCGAGCGCGAACGTGTGGCCGTCGAGGTCGGCTTCGACGCCGCGGCCCGCGATGGCGCGCGCTGCGGTGGCGTGAAACGCTGCCGTCGTGGCGGGTTTGTCGATCGTGCTGGCGACATGATCGGCGTGCGAGCTTGCCGAAGAACCAGCGGATGAATTCGCGGCCAAATTCGCCGCAGCAGCGTTCGACTCAGCACTTGCCGCAGCGGCCAGCGCATCAGTCGGCTCGGCGCCGGCGCTGCCGATAGCCGCCTGTGCTCTTTCCGCCTCATACGCCGCGACGACCGCCCGCGCCAACGGATGATCGCTATGCCGCTGCACCGCCGCGGCGAGTGCGAGCGCTTCGTTGCGGCGCATGCCGTCGACTGGCTCGAACGCCGTCATCGACGGCTGGCCGAGCGTCAGCGTGCCGGTTTTGTCGAACGCGACGACCGTGACGCGATGCGCGATTTCGAGCGCTTCCGCGTCCTTGATCAGCACGCCGTGACGCGCGGCGACGCCGGTGCCGGCCATGATCGCGGCAGGCGTCGCGAGTCCGAGCGCGCACGGGCAGGCGATCACGAGCACGGCGACCGCGTTGAGCAGCGCGGTTTCGCCGCCCGCCCCGGCGATCAGCCAGCCGATCAGCGTCAACGCGGCGACCGCGAGAATCGCCGGCACGAAGATTTCGCTGACGCGGTCGACGAGCCGCTGGATCGGCGCCTTCTCGGCCTGCGCGCTTTCGACGAGGCGGATGATGCGCGCGAGCGTCGTCTCCGCACCGATCGCAGTGGTCGTCACCACGAGCGCGCCTTCGCCGTTGATCGAGCCGGCCATGACCGCGTCGCCGGTCTGTTTCGGCACCGGCAGGCTCTCGCCCGTAATCAGCGATTCGTCGATATGCGTGCGGCCTTCGAGCACCGTGCCGTCGACCGGCATGCGTTCGCCGGGCCGCACGATCACGACTGCGCCGACGCGTACCTGCGCGAGCGGCACGTCGCGCTCGTCGCCATTGACGCGGATGCGCGCGCGCTCGGGGCGCAGCGCGTTGAGCGCGCGGATCGCGTCGGTGGTCTGACGCTTCGCGCGCGCCTCGAGCCATTTGCCGAAGCGTACGAGCGTAATCACGACCGCCGACGCCTCGAAGTAGAGATGCATCGTGTCGCCGCGATGCATCGCGAGTTCGTAGACGCTGATGCCGTATGCCGCCGAAGTGCCGAGCGCGACGAGCAGATCCATGTTGCCCGCACGGGCGCGCACGGCGCGATAGGCCGCGCGATAGAAGCGCGCGCCGAACGCGAACTGCACGATCGACGCGAGCACGAATTGCAGCCACGGCGGCAGCATCGCGTGGATGCCGAACCATTCGCCGAACATCGGCGCGACGAGCGGCAGCGTCAGGATGGCCGCGGCGAGTACGGTGGCGAGTTCGCGGCGGGCTTCGATCTGTTTGCGGGTGGCGGTGTCGCGTGCGGCTGCTTGCACGCCGGTAGTGAGCGAGGCGATGGGCCTGGGAGCGGGAATGGCCGGCGAGACGATCGGTGTCGCTTCGTAGCCGGCTTTTTTCACGGCGGCGATGAGCGCCTCGGTATCGGCCGATGACGCGCCCGCTGAATGAACGGTCGCGGTTTCGGTCGCGAGATTGACCGTCGCACGCTCGACGCCGGGCACTTTCGCCAGTGCCTTTTCGACACGCATCGCGCATGACGCGCAGGTCATTCCGCCGATCGACAGTTCGGTGACTGGCGGCGTTGCCGTCGCAGTTGCTGTGGTTGCTTCGGCTTGCGTTTGCGTGGTTGCGATATCGGCATTCGCATCGAGTGTGACGTCATAGCCGGCTTTGCGCACGGCGGCGGCAAGCTGCTCGGGTTCGATTGCGACAGTGCTTTCCACGCGAGCACGCTCCGTCGCGAGATTCACCGATGCGCGCACAACCCCCGGCATTTTCGCCAGTACTTTTTCGACGCGCGCCGAGCACGACGCACACGTCATGCCGCCGACATCGAATTCGACGACGCGCGTGGCGCAAGAAGAGGAAGAGGCGGCAGCGGGGCGCTGCTCGTTGGCAAGTGCGGTCATGGCAGGCAAGGTTCGTGGCGGCATCGGGCCGCATCGTGAATCCAGTATCGACCTTCCCATGCCAGGAAGGTCAAGCACGGATTATGCGGCGGCAGCGCCGCGCTTGCCGGCAACGCGACATGGCTTGCACGCGGAAGCGCGAAGCATGACGGAAAGTCGTACCGAACGCGTCCGCTCAAAACGGCGGCGGCGCATCCAGCATGGCCTGTCCGACCGCCTTCTGCTGCTCGCCGTCGCGCGCGAGCAGCGTTTGCGCCGCGCCGCGCCGGTCGTCGGCCGCCTTGTTTTGCCCGAGCTTCCATTTGCCGACGAGCCGCGTCACCTCGATCTCGATGCCGACAATCGCGCCGAGCATCTGCGCGATGAAGTCGGCGGGCGCGTCGCCCATTTTCCACGGCACCGGCTCGCCAGCTTCCATCTTGCGCGTGAGCCGCGCGACGAGGCCGCGCACGAATGCTTCATCGTCATGCACCACAATCCTGCCATGTGCATGCACGATCATGTAGTTGTAGGTCGGCACCTGCCTGTGCGTTTCGTGCTTGCTCGGATACCACGTCGGCGAAATGTAGGCGGCCGGTCCCTGGAAGATCACGAGCGCGTCGGGATGGGTGGCCGCTTCCTGCCACACCGGGTTCGCGCGTGCGACATGAGCGCGCAGTATGCAGCGCGATGCATGCTGCGCGCCGGCCGCGTTGCCGCTGTCGCTGCGGTGGCCGCTATTGCTGCCGCCGTCGCCGGGAATCAGTTGTGCCTCGAACGGCAGATGATTCGCATCGAGCCCATGCGGGCCGTTCGTGATCAGCGCGCCGAACGGCTGCTCGGCAATCAGGCGATGAAGAACCTCTGGGCGGTTCTCTTCGAAATGGGCGGGCATATACATTGAAGCGCTCCGGATGCGAACGGCGAAGGCGTGTCGGCGAATCGAAATTGAAGGCGAAACCGAATCGAAAACTATGGCGTGTTCAGGCGCGAGCCGCCAACGTGGCGACCGCAAAAATGCCATTTGTGCCGTTTATATGAACTGTACGCGGCAGCAAGCGCAATTCCCTGCTTTCTGCTTGCCTGGTTAGCAAGGATACGATACAACGCGATGTTGTCGGGGTCGCAATCCGCGGACTGGCTGCGCAGGCCTTCGGGGGACCGCGCATGTTCCTTGCGCTGCACACCGGCATCTCCCATAGGACTGCACGTTCCGCACTCTGAAAGAATGATAAAAAATCGCCAAGCACTGTTTTCGCCTCAACGGACCTGCGCATCGCTCGCCGGCCTCGCATTTCTGGCCGGCTGCGCGTCGGCCCCATCCGTGACGCATCCGAGCACCGGCTGGATCAAGGATGAAGTCGCCGATTCCTACGTATTCGGTTATCCGCTCGTGCTGATGAGCGCCGCGCGCGACGCGGCGGTCGGCACCGATCCGGGCGAGGCGCCGTTCAACACGTTGCGGCATGCCCAGGCAATGCCGCCGGTCGGCGCGGCCAATCCGCCGCAACCGGGTCTCGATACGCTCGATTCGACCGGCTGGCTCGATGTCGCCGACGAGCCGGTGATCCTCTCGTTGCCCGATTCGCATGGCCGCTACATGGACGCGCGCGTGCTCGACATGTGGACCAATGTCGTGTGGTCCACGGGACCGCAGTTCGTCGCGGGCACGGCCGGCGCGAAAGGCATCCACGCGCAGACGCTCGCATTCGTCACGCCGGGCTGGCAGGGCGAACTGCCGAAGGGCGCGAAGCGCATCGAGGTGCCGACCCGCAATGCATGGGTGAGCGTGCGCATCCAGTCGAACGGCACGCGCGATCTGAAGGCGGTGCGCAAGCTGCAACACGCGATTCGTCTCGCGCCGCTGAGTGTCTATGGCGACGACGAGCGCGTGGCGCCGGTCGCGCTGTCGCGCGGCAACGGCGGCGCCTCGGGCGCCAACGGCACGCCGGCGCAGCAGGTAGCCGCGCTCGACGCGAACGGTTTTTTCAGCCGTCTCGCGGATGCGCTGCCGGACAATCCGCCCACGCCGGCCGATCCGCACGCGCTGAAGTTTCTCGCGGACCTCGGCGTGACGCCGGGCGATCCGGTGCAGTTGCCGAAAGCGTCGGACGCGGTTGCGGCCGGTCTTGCCGATGGCCGCGATCGGGTTGCCGCAGCGCCGTCCAATCTGCTCAGCGCGAACGGCTGGAACTGGTTCGGCGATGGCGTCGGCAACTACGGCCCCGACTATGCGTTGCGCGCATACGCGGCGAGCACGCAGCCGGGCATCGGTACCCGGGACGACGAAGTACGCGCGGTCGTCACGCAGGACAGCGACGGCAACTCGCTGAACGGCGCGAATCGCTACGTGCTGCACTTCGCGGCGAACCAGTTGCCGCCGGTGCGCGGCTTCTGGTCGATCACCGCCTACACGAAGGATGGCGCGTTGAGCGACGGCGCGCCGGCACGGCTTGCGGTGGGCGATCGCAACGGTGCGCGCCGCAATCGCGATGGTTCGCTCGACGTGGTCGTGTCGTCGACGCGCAGCAGGACCGGCAACTGGCTGCCGGCGCCGCGCGCCGATATGCAGCTCGTGTTGCGTCTCTATGCGCCGAAGCCGCAGGCTACCGACGGCAGCTGGCAGCCACCGCCGGTCGTGCGGCGATGAGGGCTGCGGCAACGACGCATGCAGGACCTCTTCGATAGGCAGCAACGGCAGCCACGGCATTAACGCATTTCAATGCCGCATCGATAAAAATCAGAAAGCGGCCAACCCAAAAAGCCTCGATGAAGCGCGTCATCAACATGACAGCGGCGCGCCGGGAGACATCGATCGATGTCTCCCGCCGTCTGTCCGCAGCGCACTGCACAACGGACAGACGGCCCCGGACAGTCATCGATCGGCGGCGCGAATCTTCAAGCCGTCTCTGACAATACTGTCTTACAACTGATTCACGACTTATACTGCCGCTTGCGGGATTTCTGTTTTTCGCGGCGGGCTTGCCGCCGCATTCATCCAGAGCGAGCATGGCAAGCCTCAATAAAGCATCGTTAGCCTCCTCCATGCAGACCGTGCGCAAAGTCGCGCAGTCGCGTCGTACGCGTCGTGTTCTCATAGGTCTGCTGATC
Source organism: Paraburkholderia sp. Ac-20342 (assembly GCF_017104985.1). Taxonomy (NCBI): domain Bacteria; kingdom Pseudomonadati; phylum Pseudomonadota; class Betaproteobacteria; order Burkholderiales; family Burkholderiaceae; genus Paraburkholderia; species Paraburkholderia sp. Ac-20342. The sequence continues at coordinate 5,186 of NZ_JAAGPQ010000092.1, forward strand.
TTTCTCGTCGTATTCGGCCTGCTGGGCTTTTTCGCGGCGCCGCCGCTGATTCGCCATATCGCGAGCCAGCAGTTGAGCAAGCAGCTCGACCGGCCCGCCACGATCGGCCGCATCGCGCTCAATCCGTACACGCTGCGCTTCGAAGCCGATAACGTGCATATCGGCGAGCGCGGCGGCGCCGGCGAATTCGTCGATATTTCGCGGCTCATCGTGAAGCCGTCGTGGAGTTCGCTGTTTCGCGCCGCACCGATCGTCGATGAAGTCCAGGTCGATTCACCGCGTTTTCATATCGTGCGCTACGATGCGCAGCGCTTCAATTTCAACGATCTGATCGAGAAATTCGCGAGCCAGCCCGCGAAACCCGACAGCAAGCCGACGCTGTTCTCCGTTTCCAATATTCGCGTCGAAAACGGCCAGATCACGTTCGACGACCGGCTGCTCGGCACGAAGCACGTGATCGATCAATGGAAGCTCGGCATTCCGTTCATCGCGACGCTGCCCTCGAAAACCAACATCTTCGTCGAGCCGCTGCTGCGCGCGCGCATCGACGGCGACAGCCAGCTCGCAATCGACGGCAAGACCAAGCCGTTTGCAGAGTCGCGCGAATCGGAAGTGTCGCTGCGCTTCGACGATCTCGACGTGCCGAAATTGATCTCCTATGCGCCGAGCAAATTGCCGGTGATCGTGCAGTCGGGCAAGCTCTCGACCGATCTCAAGCTCAACTTCGCGATGTCGAACGAGACGCCTTCGCTGCGCGTCGCGGGCACCGTCGATCTGAACGACGTCGACGTGCGGGATCAGGGCAAGGCGCCGTTTTTCGCGGCGCATGCCGTACACGTGGCGGCTGCGTCGCTCGAACCGCTGAAGAGCGTCTATCACTTCGACGAGATCCGCATCGATGCGCCGAACGCGAACCTCGCGCGCGACAAGGACGGTGTGCTCAGCGTCGAGCGCATGTTCGCGCCGGCGCCCGAACAGAACGCGACGGCCACGGCGGCGGCCAGCGCGGCGTCCCCGGCTTCGGGCGCCAAGGCCGCAGCCGACACCCAAACCGCGGCCGCTGAAAAAGCCGCGCCACCGCTCGATCTGTCGATCAAGCACTTCGCGCTCAACGACGGCACGGTCAACGTTCACGACGAAGCGGTGCCGCGCCCGGTCGATGCCGGTTTGCAGAATCTCGCGGTCACGCTGAACGATTTTTCGACGCTCGCATCGGCGCCTGCTCACTACACGCTGAACACCGTCTTCAAGGATGGCGGCACGCTCGTCGGCGAGGGCACGCTCGGCCTCGCGGCGAAAACGGCCAGCGCGAAGCTCGATCTGAAGTCGCTGAAGCTGCCGCCGATACAGCCGTATCTGGACTCCGCAACCTCGGCGCAGGTGCTCGACGGCGCGCTTTCGGTGACGACGAATATCGACGCGAACTGGTCGAAGTCGCCGATGGCGCTGACGGTCGCCGATACGCAGGTGGACATGCAGTCGCTCAAGCTCGCGGCGCGCGACGGCAAGGCGCCGCTGATCTCGCTTGCGCAGGGCAACGTAGCCGTCAAGCAGGTGGATGTGGCGGCGCGCACGGCCGACGTGACGAGCGTCGACGCGACCGGCCTCGCGATCGACGCGCAGCGCCTGAAAGACGGCAGTATCAACCTCGCATCGCTCGCCAGTCCGCATGCAGCGGCGCAGCCGCGCACCGCGGTGCACGCGGAGAAGAAGCCGCAGGCCGAAGAAGGTCCAGCGTGGCACTACAAGATCGGCGAATTGACGCTGAAGGACGCGACCGCCAATTTCACCGACAACACCACGCCGCAGCCGGTCAAGCTCAGCATCGCGCCGCTGCAACTGAAGGTGCAGCAGATCAGCGACGACCTGAGCCACCCGCTGCCGGTCGATCTGCAAGCCACGCTGAACAGGAAGGGCACGCTCGGCGTGAAGGGCGACGTGACCGCGACGCCGCTGAAGCTCGCCGTCAAGGTGAACGCGAACCGGCTCGACGCGGCGGCGTTCGAGCCGTACTTCGGTAGCAAGCTCAACGCGGTGATCGCGAGCGCGCTGCTCAACGCAAACGGCGAACTCGCCGTTACCAATGCGAAGGCGCTGAAAGCGAACTATCGCGGCGACGTCGCGCTCGTCGACGTGCGCATGCTCGACAAGGCCACCTCGGACCCGTTCGCGGGCTGGGGCTCGCTTGCGCTGTCAAACCTGAAGGCCGATTACGACGAACACGGCACCACGGTCGACGCGGGCCGCGTCACGTTCTCGAAGTTCTACGGGCGCGTGCTGCTCGATGCGCAAGGCAAGCTCAACCTGAACGACGTGGTCGCGCATGAAAGCGGTCAGGCGCAGTCGCTCACGCGCGACAAGAGCGGCGCCGATCACGTGGAACTGACGCCGGCGGCGGCGTCGGAAGCGGTAGCCGCGTCTGCGCCGGTCGTGGCCTCGGCGGCCTCGGCGACGCCCGCGACCGTCACGGCCGCCACGCCGCCGCAAAATCCGGTCAAGCTGCACTTCGGGCAACTGGTGCTGCAGCAGGGCCGCGTCACCTACACCGACAACTTCATCCGGCCGAACTACACGGCGAACCTCGTCGACATTCAGGGCACGGTCGGCGCGTTCGGCACGCAATCGACGACCCCCGCGCCGGTCGACGTCGCCGCGAAGCTCGCGGCCAACGGCCCGCTGACGATCCGCGGCAGCGTCAATCCGCTGATCGACAAGCCGGCGCTCGATCTGACCGCGACCGCGCACGACATCGAGCTGACCAACCTCACGCCGTATTCGGCGAAATATGCCGGCTATCCGATCACGAAGGGCAAGCTCAATGTCGATCTGCACTACAAGCTCGACAACGATCAACTGAGCGCGAACAACCACCTGTTCATCGATCAGCTCACGTTCGGCGATCACGTCGACAACGACACGGCCACCAAGCTGCCGGTGCGTTTCGCGATCTCGCTGCTGAAAAATTCGCGCGGTGAGATCGACGTGAACCTGCCGGTGTCGGGTTCGCTGTCGAACCCCGAGTTCAGCATCGGCGGGCTGATCTGGCATGCGGTGCTCAATCTGCTGGAGAAAGCGGTGACCGCGCCGTTCTCGCTGATCGCCAACGCGTTCGGCGGCAACGGCGAGGAGCTCGGCTACGTCGAGTTCGACGCGGGCTCGGCCACGCTCACCGACGCCGACAAGCAGAAGCTCGACACGATCGTGAAGGCGCTCTCGGACAAGCCGTCGATCCGCATGGACCTGATCGGCCGCGTCGATCCGAAGGTCGACGAACCGGCGCTGCGCACGCAGTACGTCGACCGGCTCGTCAAGCAGCAGAAGATCAAGGACGTGGTGGGCAACGGCGAGAGCGTCGATCTGTCGACGGTCACCGTCGATCAGCAGGATTACGACAAATATCTGGCGAAGGCGTACAAGTCGGGCGATTTCAAGAAGCCGCGCAATTTCATCGGCATGACGAAGACGCTGCCCGAGGGCGACATGAAGGGTGCGCTTGCCGCCAATGCGCCGATCGACGACGCGAGCCTGCGTCAGCTTGCGCAGCAGCGCGCGCAAAGCGTGCAGCAGTATCTGGATGGCAAGATCGACAGCAGCCGTCTGTTCATCGTCGCGCCGAAGCTCAACGCCGACGGTATCAAGGACAAAGGCGCGACCACGCGCGTGGACTTTGGCCTGAAGTGAGAGCGGCGCGCGCGTGCCGGCCGCCGGGCCGTGCGCGCCGCGACGCGTGCCGCTTGCGTGGCGCATGTCCGTCATGCCGCGTACAGATCACGCGGCGTGACGGCGCTTTCACTATCCCTTCACCCCATCGCGAGCCGTTCGCGCTCGCCACGATCCCATCGTGTTCCCGGCGTATCCGCCGCCCACACAGAACGCTCGCGTAGTAAGCGGCCGCTGAACGCCGGCTGCCGGATTGCGCCGTAAAAGTTGTCAGTGAAAGTAAGTACTAGAAAATGCCGCGCATCCAATAGACTATGCTAACTATTGATGCGACTAGCCCAAGTTTCTTACAAGATGATGAACAACTTCGATTCGTCCATCGAAACATATCTGTCCAACGTACATTTCGGCCATTTCGCGACCCAATCCATACAAGCCATCGCCGACCTGTACACCTTCAAGGGCCTCGTACTCGTTCCCGTGCTGTGGTGGATGTGGTTTCAGCAGGACGGGCGGCGCGAATGGCGGCGGGAAATGGCGCTCGCGACGTTTCTGAGCGGCATCGTGGCGCTCTTCGTCGGAAGATTGCTGACGCACTGGCTGCCGTTCAGAGTGCGTCCCGTCTATAGCGACGAACTGCATCTGCACTTTACGAGCGGCGCGACCAGGGACGCACTGCTGACAAGCTGGAGCTCCTTTCCGAGCGATCACGCGATGCTCTGGATGGCGGTCGCCACCGGCATCTTCCTCGTGTGGCGGGGCATCGGTGTACTGGCGATTCTCTATACCGCGGTGTTCATTTGCCTGCCGCGCGCCTATCTCGGCTTTCACTACCCAACCGATCTGCTGGTGGGCGCGGCCATCGGCGTCGTGATTACCCTGGTCATGACGCGAGATGCGATTCGCGTGCGCTACGCGACTCCGGTGCTGCGATGGATCGAACGCTATCCTGGACCCTCGGCGATGCTGGCTTTTATTCTGTGCCTCGAACTCGTCACGCAGTTCGACGAACTGCGCAAGCTGGCGAGCGGTGTGTTCAAGCATCTGTGAAGTACAAGGCGGGCGCGAGGAGGGTGCCGGCCCGTTATGGGCCGGTCTAATGGGTTTGTCTTCGCTCTCCTCGGGCGCGCACCTTCCGCATGCATTCGTCGACGCGGCCGCTCAGGTTTGACTCGCGGCGATTGCCATGACGATTCGCTGCCTCGACGCAAATCCCTGTTCGGACCGTTGCCTGACGAGTTCCACGATCGCTTGCGGTGCGACGTCCGGGTCTCCCGCCTCGAACGGCGGCGCCGGAGCATATTCGAGTCCGAGCTGAATCGCCTGCGCTTCCTCGGCCCCCGCCAATTCCGCCGCCACCGTCAGCCCGAAATCGATGCCCGCGGTCACGCCGCCGCCCGTAATGAGGTTGCCGTCACGGACAACCCGTTCGCGCGTCGGAATGGCGCCGAGCGGTTCGAGCAGCGAGTGGAAGGCCCAGTGAGTCGTGGCGCGCCGTCCGCGAAGCAAGCCCGCGGCGCCAAGCAATAGCGCGCCGGTACAGACGGACGTGACATAACGAGCGCCGGCGGCCTGCTTGCGAACGAACTCGATCGTCTGAGCGTCCTGTAGCAGATCCGTCACGCCGCTTCCACCGGGAATGCAGATCACGTCGAGTGGCGGGCAGTCCTGATACGTGGCGGTGGGTGTCAGGAGCAGTCCGCTGCTGGATGCCACGGGTTCGCGGGTTTTCCAGATCAATCGGGTCGTTGCGCCGGGCAGCGATGCGAGTACGTCGTGGGGACCGGTCAGGTCGAGTTGCTGTATTTGCGGAAATACCAGAAATCCGATCTGGAGTGTCATGAGGATACCTTGTCAAATGTAGAAACGATTTTTCGACGGGTGTTTCGAGGTGGACGAATCGATTCTATGCAGGTAGCCTTTGGCAAGATTGCCATTTACCCCTCAGTTTCTGCCACGCTCTGTTTTTGCCACGTCATGCCAGCCGAAGCGCGATCTATCCTGATGCTTGCTTTTCCGGACGTCCAGCTGCTCGACGTCAGCGGGCCATTGCAGGTTTTTGCTTCCGCCAACGAGCTGGCCGTGCAGCGTGGGCTCGCGGAACCCTATGCACCCCGGCTCGTTGCCGCCGAGGCCGGGCTCGTGACGTCGTCCTCGGGCGTGGCCTTGCTGGCGCGTTCCATCGGTTCCGTGAGAGGGCCCGTCGATACGCTTATCGTTCCGGGCGGGCGCGGCGTTTCCGCGGCATCGGCGGATGCGCGCCTGACGCGTTGGACACGGCGGCAAGCCGGCCGGGCGCAACGCATCGCTTCCGTGTGTTCGGGGGCGTTCCTGCTGGCCGAGGCCGGCTTGCTGGATGGGCGGCGCGTGGTCACGCACTGGGCCCGCTGCGACGAACTCGCGAACCGCTATCCGAAGCTGTGCGTGGAAACCGATCCGATCTTCGTGCGCGACGGCGCTATCTGGACATCCGCCGGCGTGACCGCGGGAATCGATCTCGCTCTTGCGCTCGTGGAAGAAGACCTCGGCCGTTCAGTCGCACTGGACGTTGCCCGCGAGCTCGTCGTCTTCGTGAAGCGGCCGGGCGGCCAGTCGCAGTTCAGCGCCATGCTGTCGATGCAAAAGGCGGATGACCGGTTCGGCGAACTGCATGCGTGGATGACGGCGCACCTTGCGTCCGATCTTTCCGTTCCCACGCTGGCCCGACGGCTCCACATGAGCGAACGCAGCTTCATGCGTCACTACAAGGCGGAAACGGGCCGCACGCCGGCGCGCGCGGTTGAGCAACTTCGGGTCGAAGCGGCACAGCGACTACTCGGCGAGACCTCGTGGCCGGTCAAACGCATTGCAACCCGTTGCGGGTTCGGTAGTGAGGAAAGCATGCGGCGCAGTTTCGTCCGTTTGTTGAGAGTTGCTCCGCAGGTGTATAGGGAGCGGTTTTCGTTTTCCTGAACAATGGAATCGTGGAGCGGGGCAACCCTCACGACAACCCCCCCTGCCGCTCCCCAACCCTACTTGCGCGAAAAAACCGGCTGCCGTTTCTCCTTGAACGCGGCACGCCCTTCGCGCGCGTCGTCGGTGGCAAAGCAGATGGTTTGCAGATCGCGTTCATACTGGATCGCGTTTTCCAGCGGCATGTTGAATGCCGCGTGCAGATTCGACTTGGCCGTTTCGGCCGCAATCGGCGCGCGTTGCGCAATGGTCCGGGCGACGTCCTGCGCTCGCGGCAAGACCTGCTCCGCGCTCTCGACAACCTCGCTGATCAGCCCCCACTGGAGCGCGCGCTCGGCGTCGATAGGGTCGCCGGTCATAAGCATCAGCGCGGCATTCGATGCTCCGATCGAATTGGCCAGGAAGGCCGCCATGCCGCCGCCGCCGATCCAGCCCAGCTTGATCTCCGGTGCGGCGAATTGCGCATTGGCCGACGCGATGCGGATATCGCAGCTCAATGACGTTTCCAGGCCGCCGCCGAACGCGTATCCGTTGATTGCGGCGATCGACGGCTTCAGCAGGCCGCGCACCGCGTCGCAATAGTCGGGGCGATTGCGGAAATTCCACGGCGTCGTGTAGTCGTCGAGCGTGCCGATGTCGGAGCCCGCGCAGAACGACTTCGGTCCCGCGCCCGTCAGAACGACGGCGCGAATCGCGTCGTCCTCGTTGCAGCGCTTCATGTATTCGACGACCTGTGCTGCCATCATCGGCGTCATCGCATTCAGTTTGGTCGGGCGATTCAACGTGACCGTCGCAACGAAGTCGCTCACCTCGAACGACACGGAACCTTCAACATGCTCACTCATTTTCGCTTCCTGGTAGTTGCCTGGTCATGGCCAGGTATTCAGACGGGTTTGAAGCATTGCCGGTACGACGACTGAAGCCCGTTCAGCAGATCGGCATCGCCGGCGCCGCGCGCGAGCGTGTCTCTGACCATGGCCGACGCCTCGGTCTGGAACGCGATGTAGCCGTCGAAGCGCGGCCGCACCCACGACTGTTCGAGTGTTCGCGAAGTCCGCTCGAAGAAGCCGTGCGTCAGTTCGTTCACGCGGCCGTCATGCCACGCGGCCCGGTGGCTCGGCTGCCCGGCATGCTGTGGAATGAACTCGCGTTGCGCCGGTTCGGAAAGCAGCCAGCGCAGATGCGCGAGGAGCGCCGGCGTCGCCTCGCAGCGTGTGCTGAGCGCGATGCCCGTGCCGCCGATGACCGAGGTGGCCTCCGACGGCGCGCCGGAGAACGTCGGCACATCCGCGAAACGGACCGCGCGCGAGGTCGTCGCGCCGCGCGAGTAGTTGACGTAGCCGAAGATCAGCGGACACAGCGCGAGACGATCCGTCGAGCTCATCAGGTCGAGCATCCGGATCGGGTTGAGCGCGATCGTCTCTGGGGCGGTTCGGCGGTACAGCGCCCTGAGCACGTCCAGTACCTTGCGGCCCGTCGGCTCCGAGACGAAAACCCCCGGTTCCAGCGAGCCGATCGGCTCGCCGAGCGTCGCCGCGATCGACATGAACGTCAGGATCGCGTGCGGTCCCGCCAGAGAAAGCGCGACGGGCGTCGCCGCCGGAAGGTCGATTACGTCGGCCCACGTCGCGGGCGGCGGCGCGTCGAGCAGGTCGGGCCGGCAGGCCATGACCTGTGCCGCGGCGTCGAGCGGCAACGCCCACGTTTGTCCGCCGATCTGGTAGGAGCGCAAGGACGGACCGATCGATTGCGCTTGCCACTGGGCGATGTCGCTCGCCTCGAACAGCGCTTCCAGCGGTTGCAGGCAGCCGCGCGCGACTGCCTCGCCGAGATGCGGATGATCGAGCACGACGATGTCATACGCGCTGCACAGTTCCTCGATCGGATGCGACTCGAAGCCTTCCAGCGGCTGCTTTTCCCATTGGATATCGACACCGTCGACATCCGCCCGCGCGCTTGCTGCGGCGGCAAGCGCCTCATAGCCACGCGGATGATCCCAGGTGAGTGCGCGGTAGGAGCGCATCATGCCTTCTCCGTTTCGTGCGCATGCTCCTTGACCACGCCGCGCGCCACCAGAGCGTCGATGGCCGCATCGTCGAGGCCTGCCGAACGAAGGATTTCGCGCGTATGTTCGCCCACGAGCGGTGCGCCCATCCGCACCGAACCGGGCGTTTTCTCGAACTGATACGGGAAGCCCGGCGCCTTGACGAGGCCTTCGGTCGGGTGCTCGTATTCGACGAACGTGCCGTTGTGCCGGATCTGCGGATCTTCGACGACGTCCGCATAGCTGTAGACCGGCCCCGCCCAGATATCGTGCTCGGCGAACAGTGCCAGCCATTCCTCACTCGTGCGCGCGGTCAGACGCTCGCGCGTGCGCGCGAAAATCTCATCGCGGCGTGCGAAGCCGTCGACTTCGTCGACCATGTCGAGAAAGCTCGGCTCACCGATCAGCTCACCGAATTTCTTGAGCGGCGGGAACGCGACGATGATGTAGCCGTCGCGGGTGGCGAAAGCACCATACGGCGCGCGAATGAACACGTGACCATGCGGCTCGTGACTGCGCTTTTGCGGCACCTTGCCCTGGGTGAAGACGGTCAGCTCCTGCATCTGCAGCGTCACGATCGCGTCGAGCATGTTGACCTTGACCAGTTGGCCTTCGCCGGTGCGCTCGCGATGCAGCAGGGCAGTGAGGACCGCTTCGAACGCGGTCGAGGCCGCGACCGCGTCGACGAGAAACTGGCCCGCGGCCTGCGGCGGTTCGTCCGCACGACCGGCGGACAGCATCGCACCCGACATCCCCTGGAGCAGCAGATCCTGGCCCGGACGCTGCACGTAGGGGCCGTCTTCGCCGTATCCCGACATCGAGACGTACACGAGCTTCGGATTCAGCGCCTTGAGCGTGTCGTAGTCGACGCCGAGCCGCTTCGCCACACCGGGGCGGTAGTTCTGCAGGAACACGTCCGCGCTCTTGACGAGTTCGTACAGGGCCGCTTTCCCTTCTTCGGCCTTCAGGTCGATCGCGACGGAGCGCTTGTTGCGGTTCAGCGAAAGGAACGAGACGTTGATCTGGTTGCCCCGCGCGCCGCCCGCCGAAGTGTGGCGTTGCCATTCGCCGGTGGTCGGTTCCACCTTGATGACGTCCGCGCCGAGGTCGCCCAGGCGTTGTGCCGCGAAGGGGCCCGCCATCGCGATCGAGCAGTCGAGTACGCGGTATCCGCTCAGCGCGCCCCGGGGTTCATTCTTTTGCATGTTGCATGCTTCCTATAAAAAGTATCAGCCGTTCGCCGTGGCTGGGTTCGTGTTGGCGGCCGGGCGATCGAGTCGTCCCGCGCACAGGATCGAGATGGCGGTCAGACCCGCAAGGCCGATGACGAGAGACGCCAGCGGCCATGTCTGCCCGCTCGTCGAGGCGATCAGCGCGGTGGCGACGAGCGGCAGCGGACCGGCGACCAGCGAACCCGTCACCTCGCGAGCGACCGAAATGCCGCTGTAGCGCACTTCCACCGGGAACAGCTCGCGGTAATAGGCCGGTTGCACGCCGAAGACCGCGCGTTCGCCGAGATGGGCGAGCACGACCGCGGCCCAGACGATCCACGGCGTCCCGCTGTCGAGCATCCTGAAGAACGGGAAGACGAACAGGCAGACGAAGATCGCGCCGCCGAAAATCACCGTGCGCCGGCCGACGAGGTCGGAGAGCGCGCCGAATCCCACGGTCGCGATCGCACCGCAGATACCCGACAGGATCACGCCGATCAGGATGGTGTTCTGCGGCATATGCAGCTGCTTCGTTGCGTAGGACAACGCAAAGATCTGGAAAACGTAGGACAGGCTCGGGGTGAGATTGACCCCCATGGCGACCAGCAGGCGAGCCTTGTGTTCGCGCAGCAGCGTGCGCAGCGGCATCTTGCGCGCCTGCCTGTCGGTGCCGCGCCGGTAGTCGTCCGTTTCCTTGAGATTGCGGCGTACGAAGAGGCCGAACGCGAGCACGAGCAGGCTGCCGACAAACGGAATGCGCCAGCCCCACGTCAGGTAGTGCTCGCTCGGCATCAGGCTGAACAGCGCGATTGCGCCGGTTGCGCAGACCAGCGACAGATCGACGGCCGCCGCGGGGAAGCTGGCGAAAAAGCCGTGCCGCCGGTTGACGGCCTCGGCTGCCACCAGCACCGCGCCGCCGTATTCCGCACCGGCGCCCAAGCCCTGGACGATGCGCAGAACGACGAGCATGACGGGCGCCCAGATGCCGATCTGCTGATACGTGGGCAGCAGCCCGATCGCGGCCGTCGACAGGCCCATCATGCACAGCGTTACGATCAGCACGGGCTTGCGGCCGTATTTATCGCCGAAGTGACCGAACACCACGCCACCGAGCGGCCGGAAGAAGAAGCCCACCGCGTAGGCGGAGAAGGCGGCCATCGTGCCCGTGACCGGATCGAAGCTCGGGAAGAACAGTCTGTTGAAGATCAAGGCGGACGCGGCGCCGTACAGAATGAAGTCGAACCATTCGACGAACGTCCCTACCGCGCTGGCGGTAAGGGGAATCCACAGCTTCTGCCGTGGTTGGGAAGTGCCGGCCATCCTTGTCTCCTTTGGTCCCTTCTTTGTGTACTTGCGCGACTCGAACGAAATTTTCGCTAGCGCTAATGTTAGCGTTAATGTTAGCGTTGAGATGTGGCGATCGAAACCAGGTGTTTACCCGGCGCAGGGGGTGAAGGTGGTGGAACCGCGGAAATCTGACGAAAATGATGGTTTGCACCGCCGCATCGGCGGCAAACCCTTAACTGGAGCAGGAATGGATCGGCCCGCATCACGTCGCAAATCGCTTTCCTACACGGTCACGCTGGCCGAGGTCGCCGCGCAGGCGGGCGTGTCGGCGCAGACCGTATCGCGAGCCTTGCGATTTCCGGACACGGTCGCCGGGCACACGCTCGCGCGCATCACGGCCGCGGTCGAGGCCACCGGATACGTACCGAATCTTTCCGCGAGCCAGCTGGCGTCCAACCGCAGCAAGACGATCGCGATGATCATTCCGACGCTCGCGGCCTCGGTGATCGCCGAGACCGTGCAGGGCATGTCCGACGTATTGCTGACCGAGGGGTATCAGCTTTTTCTCGGTCACACGGACTACTCGCCCGAGAAAGAGTACGAACTCGTGCGCAGCATGCTGGGCCGCCGTCCCGACGGCGTCTGCCTGATCGGCACGGTGCATCGTCCGGAGACGATTTCGCTGCTGCGCAAGGCGGGGATTCCCGTCGTGCAAACCTGGGACTGGACCGAGGAGCGGATCGACATGCTGGTCGGCTTTTCGAATCGCGACGCCGCCCGCGCGGTGGTGGCGCATCTCGCTGGGCGCGGCTACAAAAAGCTTGCGTTTGCCGCCGTCATCTTTCCGGGCGACTATCGGGCCGAGCAGCGCCACGCGGGCTTTCTCGAAGGCGTCGCGGAACACTTCAAGGGCAAGAAGGTGCGCGAGGTGATCTATCGCGACCGGCCTCTATCGATGAGCGTCGGCGCCGAGCTTTTCCACGACATCAGGCAGCGTTACCCGGAGGCGGATGCGATCGTGTTTTCGAGCGACGTCTTTGCGGGCGGCGCGTTGCTCGAGTGCATCGGTGCGTCCATCAGGGTTCCTGATGAAATCGCCATCACGGGTTTTGGCGACTACGACTTTGCTGGACAGTTGCATCCGGGACTGACGACCGTGCATGTGCCGGCACGCGACATCGGCGCGCAATCGGCACGTCTGCTCGTGCGCCGCCTGAACAAGCAGCCGTTGGAGACCGAGGCGCTCGACGTGGGCTTCGATCTCGTCGTCAGAGAAAGTACCTAGTTTTACGGGGTTGTGTTGCAGGCCGGGCCTGTTTGTCAGGCCCGTGCGCTCATCAACTCAGCGGAATGTTTTCCCGGAAGATGACCTGTAGCCGGGGCATATAGGTCGGTTCGGCTTGTCCTCGCACCGCCGACGCCAGCAGCCGGACCGCTTCACGCGCCTCGACGCGGGGATTCTGTTCGATGACCGCGTCCATGGTGCGATCCAGCAGGAATTGCCGGGAAATGTGGGTGAGATCATGGCCGACGAACATGATCTGGCGTTGCAGCCCGGCTTCCTGCAAGGCGCGGCCGATTCCCGAATTGCCCGCGCCGATGTTGTAGATGCCCGCGGGCGTTCCCTGCTGCAGCATCTGCCGGGTCAGCTCGTAGGCGCGGGCACGGTCGTCGCCGATTTCGAGCATGCGGGCGATCCTGATGTGCGGAAACTCTTCGCTGAGCAACGCGCGAAATCCCATTTCGCGCTCCTCGTGTCCCCGGTAGGCCAGCGAGCCGAGAAACACCGCGACTTCCTGCGGCACGCCCTGCGGCAGGAAGCGCCCCAGCAGCCATGCGGCGAGACGCCCGGCCGCGCGATTGTCGATACCCACATAGGCCATGCGCGCCGACGTCGGGATATCCGAGACCAGCGTGCAGACATGGACGCCGCTTGCCTGCAAGGCGGCAATGGCATCGCGAACCTGCGGATGATCGAGCCCGACGAGCCCGACCGCATCGGTATTGCCCTTCAGTTGATGCAACTGGGCGGCGAGCTTTTCGGCGTTGAAGCCCTCGACCAGATGCATTCTTGCCTGGACTTCCGGCCGGCATTGCGCTTCCACCAGCAGATGCTGATGCAGCAGGGACATGAAGCTGTTGTCGCCGGCGGGCAGGACGAAGCTCAGGCGGATGCCGGCCTGGGCGCCCTGGTCCGCTTCCCCGGCGTGACCGAGCTTGCGTGCAACGGCCAGCACGTGGTCTCGGGTGTGGCTGCGCACGCCTTCGCGCCCGTTCAGGACGCGGTCCACCGTGGCGGTCGAGACGCCCGCGGCTTCGGCAATGGCCGTGATGGTGGCGCGGGTCATGGCGTGATTGGCTCGGTGGTTGGGTTCATGAGCTGATCATATCACATCATTTTGATTGAATTGCCTCATTTTGATGGGTTGATACTGGCTGACTACGGCTTGTGATTTGAGGCTCATCTCTCGCACTGGTAAGGCATTACAGGCGTTGCGTTTCAGGTCGCAGCAGACTGGCAGCATGGAATAGCGATAACATCAAATTGATGTTAATAAAGTGAAATTAGTAAGCAAAATGATGTTGCATTCAAATAAAAAAGATGTGATATTCGCGTCTAAACGGATCGGCGATCGATCGGCCCCCGGCAGGCGAGCGGGGCGGTTTTCGCCGGCCGATACCAACAGGAGACGAGCATGTCCGTAATCGGCTTCCAACCCGATGCGCCTGTGCGCGAACGCAGCTACACCATTGGCTGCATCGGCGCCGGCATGATCATGGCGGATTGCCATCTGGCCGCCTATCGCGAGGCCGGCTTCAAGGTCGCGGCGATCGCCTCGCGCACGCCCGGCCGGGCGCAGGCGGTGGCGCAGCGATGGTCGATCGGGCGCGTGCATGACACGCCCCAGGCGTTGATCGACGATCCCGAGGTGCAGATCGTGGACATCGCGTTTCCCCCCGATCAACAACCCGCGCTGATTCGCGCCGCGCTGGCGGCACCCCACGTCAAGGCCGTGCTCGCGCAAAAGCCGCTGGCCCTGTCGTTGCCGGAAGCGCTGGCGTTGCGCGACGAGGCGCGCCGGGCCGGCAAGCTTCTGTCGGTCAACCAGAACATGCGCTACGACCAGTCCATGCGCGTGCTCAAGCAGCTGCTCGATGAACGCGCGCTCGGCGAACCGGTGCTGGCCCAGATCGACATGCATGCGATTCCGCACTGGCAGGGCTTTCTTGAAGGCTACGACCGGCTCACGTTGTCCAACATGAGCGTGCATCACCTCGATGTTCTGCGCCATCTGTTCGGCGAGCCCACGGAAGTCACCAGCGTGGTGCGCACCGACCCGCGTACGCGCTTCGCGCATCAGGACGGCATCGTGGGCACGACGCTGCGGTTCGAGTCGGGCGTGATCGCCTTCTCGCTCGAGGATGTCTGGGCCGGACCGCGCCACGACGGTTTCGCGGACGATCAATACATCAACTGGCGCGTCGAGGGCACCGAGGGCGTGGCGAAGGGCACGATCGGCTGGCCGCACGGCAAGCCCTCCACGCTGAGCTACGCGTCGCAACGCATGACGGACGGCCAGTGGGTCACGCCCGAATGGTCGACGATGTGGTTCCCGCACGCTTTCATCGGCGTGATGGAGCAGTTGCAATACGCGCTCGCGAGCGGCACCGAGCCCGCGCTGACGGTGGCCGACAACGTCAGGACCATGGCCTTGGTCGAGGCCGCGTATCGGTCCGCCACCGAGCGCCGTACCGTGCGCATGACCGAAATTCCGCTTCCCGGCTAGGAGCGTTGCCTCAGGTTCCCAGCCGTTTCCGTTCCCGTAGGACCACTTAGCAGGCAGGCAACCGGTTGCCCCATGAGGCGGCCGGCTCATCCCAAGGAGACAGAGGATGATTCAACCCGGCATTTTCTCAGGCTATTTTCCGTACGACCTGGCCACCGCGGCGGGCAAGATTCGCGCGCACGGCTTCAATACCGTGCAACTGGACTTGCACTTCAAGGACATGGACCTCGGCCGCGGCCAGATCACCCAGGACAAATGCGAGCGCATCCGCAACACGTTCCGCGATCACAACCTGCCGGTGTCGTGCATCTCCGGCTATACCAACATCGTGCATCCCGATGCGCAGGAACGGCAGCGGCGCAATGACTACCTGAAGGAAATCATCGCTCATGCGCAGTATCTGGGCTCGCCGTATGTGATCTCGGAGACGGGTACGTTCGCGACCGACAGCGACTGGGTTCATCACCCCCGCAACAAGACCGAGGAAGGCTGGGAACAATGCCGGGCCGTGATTCAGGAACTGGCGCAGCATGCTTATGATCATGGCGCCGTGTTCCTGCTCGAAACCTACGTGAACAACGTCGTCGGCTCGGTGGAAGAAACCCTGCGCATGTTCGCCGAAGTCGATCATCCGGGACTCGGGTTATTGATGGACCCGACCAATTACTTCGAAGACCATAACATCGACCAGATGGACAAGACGCTCAACCAGGTGTTCGATGCGCTGTCCGACAAGATCTGCATTGCTCACGCGAAGGACGTCAAACGTGCCGGCGGCGACAAGTCGGAAAAGCACTCCGATATCGGCGATGCCGATGCGGCGGAGAGCCATACGTTCCGCGGTGTCGGCGAGATCGAGTTGCCCGCGCCGGGGCTTGGCGCGTTGAATTACGACCTGTACCTGCGGCGTCTCGCGAAGCGTCACCCCAACATCCCGATCATCATCGAGCACCTGACCGAAGACGACGTGCCGCGCGCCAAGGCGTTTCTGGACGGCAAGCTGCGCGCCAACGGTGTTTGAAAACGGCGCGCCGCCGCGCCGCGAGTTCCCGCCTTCCACATCAACCCGGCACCGCGAGTGCCGGTTTCCGGAGTAGACGTACACATGGTGCAGCTATACGCCACGACGATGAACCGGCAGCAGATCGAAGCGCGCTGCGGACAACTGGCCCAGTTTGCCGGCGTGCGACTGGTCACGCTCGAAGATGGCCTGGAGCGCGGCATCCGGCAACTGGAGTTTCGCAGCGGCACGGGGCTGCGCTTTACCGTGCTGGTGGATCGCGCGATGGATATCGCCGACTGCGAGTTTCGCGGCTATGCGGTGGGCTGGCATTCGCCCGCCGGTTTCCGGCATCCCGGCCTGCACGAGTACGAGGGCGAGGGCGGTCTCGGCTGGCTGCGGTCGTTTTCGGGCCTGATGGTCACCTGCGGGCTGGACCATATCCTCTTCATGCATGACGCGCCCGCGGACAACTACGTGTACAAGCCGCGCCAGAAGGTGCAGCACTCGATCCACGGCCGGGTCGGCACGATCCCGGCGCGCCTCGCGGGCTATGGCGAGCGTTGGGACGGAGAGCGCTGCTTCCTGTGGGCCGAGGGCATCGTTTCGCAGGGCACGGTGTTCGGCGAGCACCTGGAATTGCATCGGCGCATCGAGATCGAGGTGGGCACCAACGACATTCAACTGAGCGACCGCGTGGTCAATCGCGGTTTCTACCGCACGCCGCACATGCTGTGCTACCACCTGAACATCGGCTACCCGGTGCTCGACGAGGGCGCCCGCTACCTCGCGCCGATCCGGCACGCGGTATGGGCGGCACATGCCGATGCGTACCGTGCCCAGGGAGTCGGCTATCGGCGCATGCCGGCGCCCCAGCTGGGTTTTCACGAGCAGGTCTGGCAGCACGAAATGAAGGCGGACGACGCGGGCCTCGTGCCCGTGGCGCTGGTCAACGACCGGCTCGGCATCGGCGTGGAAGTGACGACCCGCAAGGACCAGTTTCCCTGTCAGTATCAATGGCAGAACCTGCAGGCCGGACAGTACGCGCTCGGCATCGAGCCCTCGACGAATCACGTGCTCGGAGAAGGCGGCGCGCGCGAGCGCGGCGAACTGATCTGGCTTGAACATGGCGACGAGCGCCGCTATCAGACCAACATCCGCATCCTCGCCGGCGCGGATGAAATTGCCGGCAGCGAGCGGCGCATTCGCGCGATTGCCGAACAGCCGTCCGACGACTACCCCGAACTCTCCGGCCAGTTTGCGCCGTTGAGTGGACGCGAAGGACGAGGAGCCGCCGTATGAGCGCGCAAGCGATGCAGTTTTCCTTGCGTGGCCGGCGCGTGTTGCTGACCGGCGCGGCGGGCGGGCTCGGCCACGGCATGAGCCTGGCGCTGTTGCGGCAGGGCGCGCGCCTGCTCGCGCTCGATCGCGACGTCGAGGCGCTGGCGCGGTTGCGCGACGCGGCGGGGCCCGAGTTCGCCGACTCATTGCAAACCCTGCAGATCGATCTCGCCGACGCAGCCGCGTTGCAGCGGACGCTGGACCGGCTGACGGCCGAGGCGCCGCTCGACGTGGTCATCAACAACGCGGCCATTTATCCGTCCAGGCCTTTCGAAGCGTATTCCGACGACGAGCGCGCGCTGATTTACCGCGTGAACGTTTCGGCCGCACTGCAGATCGTTCGCGCGGCGCTGCCGGGCATGCGCGAACAGCGATGGGGCCGCATTATCAACGTCGCGTCCATCACGCTTTCGGGCGGCTGGGAGCGGTTGCAGCCCTATGTGGAATCCAAGGGCGCGATGGTCGGCAACACGCGCGCGCTCGCGCGGGAGTTCGGCGCCGAGGGCATCACCTGCAATGCGATCTCGCCGGGCGCATTTCCGACGGCGGCCGAGGCCATCCATCCCGACCTGCCGGGTTACGAGCGCATGGTGCTCGAGCGCCAGTCCATCAAGCGGCGCGGCCACGCGAACGATATTGCCGCCGCGGTCGTCTTTCTCGCCTCCGAGGAAGCGGGGTTCATTACCGGGCAGACGCTGTCCGTGGATGGGGGATGGGTGATGCGCTGATCGTGCGCGTGAGCCCGCACGCGTCCGCTGTTTGAGACGTCGATACTGCGCATATCAATCGCGGCACGCGCCGCTATGCGCTCGCCCGGTCGATGATCGAAAACCCCGTATCGACCCGAACGGGCGCCGAAGAGGCGCTCTCGCGCGCACCGAAGCGGCCCAGCAACGCTTCGGCCGCGGTCTTGCCGATCGCGGCTCCATCGACGCGCACGGTCGATAGCGCGGGATAAACATGAGCGGCCGTACTCAGGTCGCCGAATCCCATGACCGCGACGTCTTCGGGAATGCGCAGGCCGCGGCTTGCCGCCTCGGCCAGAATGCCTTGAGCCAGCGTATCGGTGCTGCAGACGATGACTTCCGGCAGCCCCGCTTCGAGCATCCGCGTCAGGCCTTCCCTGCCGGTCTGGAGCGTCGCCGGTGCGGGGAGCACTTCAAGGGGAATTGGCGACGCACTGTGCTTTTGCAGTTCGTTGATGACGGCGTGGCTCCGCCTCAATCCTCGCGGGTCGTCCGCGGAAACGACGCCGAACCGCTTGTAGCCCTTTTCCATGAGGTGCCGCGCGACCGCCGAGCCGAGCGCCTCGTGCGAGAACCCGACCAGCATGTCGATAGGCTTATCGGTGAGGTCCCAGATTTCGACGATGGGCACGTTGGCCTGGCTCAGCCGTTCGAGCGTGAGGTCCGTATGGTCGGTGCCGGTCAGGACGATCCCGTCGGGCCGCCGGCCGAGCAGGGTGCGAACCAGTTCTTCCTCGCGCATCGAGGAGTATTCCGTCAGGCCGAGGAGGGTCTCGTAGCCCGACGCGGACAGCGTGTGCATCAGCGCCTGGACCATATCCGTAAAGATGGACGTCGCAATGGTGGGCAACAGCAAGGCCACCAGCCGGCTCCTGTTGCTCGTCAATCCGCTGGCCAGCATGTTCGGCACGTAGCCCGTCTTGCGCACCGCCTCGATAACCCGCTTTTGCGTTTCACTGCGGACGAGTTCGGGGCGATTCAGTGCGCGGGACACCGTCATCGCGGTGACGCCCGCGACCCGGGCCACATCTTCCAGGGTAACGCTCGCGCCGGTCCGGGGGGCCTGTCCTGCGGCGTCTTGTGTCAAAGCTTCGTCCATTCCTTGCTCCGTCGGTGGACGTTATTTTAAGCGGATTTTTTCCGCCGCCCCGTTGTGTACCGGGGCTAAAAGTCTGAGAAAATGCGATATTTCTCATATGACATCGTATGTTTAGATAGCCTAAAACACCGGGGAAACCCTTATTTTAAAAATGTTTGCGCAAACATAATCTGTCGCAGTCATAGGACATCTGATAAAAATCGGAGGCACAGATGCGACAAGGACCTGGGCATACAGGTGAGATGCAGGGCAGCGCGGCACCCGGACCGGACCTCGGAGCAGGCTCGCTGCCTTCGGCCGGGGGGCGGACCGATCCGCATGCCGGTAGAAGCCGGGCGCGATTCCTGATCGTTGCGATGCTGTTCGTGGTCACGACCCTGAACTTCGCGGATCGCGCGACGATTTCGATCACGGGCTCGTCGATCCAGCATTCGCTCGGCGTGTCCCCCGTTGAGATGGGGTACATCTTTTCGTCGTTCGCGTGGTCGTACGTGATCGCGCAGATACCGGGCGGGTGGCTGCTCGACCGTTTCGGCACAAGGCGGGTGTATGCCGGCAGCATCCTGTTCTGGTCGATTCTGACCGCGCTCCAGGGGGTGGTTACGCTGCTGCCTGCGGTGATGGCCGTCGCCACGCTGTTCGTGTTGCGGTTTCTGGTCGGCGCCGCCGAAGCACCGGCATTCCCCGGCAATTCGCGCTTGACCGCGGCATGGTTCCCGACGCACGAACGCGGCACCGCCAGCGCCATCTTCAATTCCGCGCAGTACTTCGCGGCGGTGATTTTCACGCCGTTGATGGGCTGGATCACGCACGCCTACGGCTGGCCGTACGTGTTCTTTACGATGGGCGGGATCGGCGTGGTGATCGCGGGCATCTGGGTCAAGACGGTCTATGCGCCCAAAGCCCATCCGCTCGCGAACGAGGCTGAAGTCCGCTTCATCGCCGACGGCGGCGCGCTTGTCGATCTCGAAGACCCGGTGCTCGCCGAAGAGCGCCGCGCGGCGCAATCGACGGGCCAGTCCGCGGCTGCGAAATCGTCCAGCGTGGTCGGGCAGCTTCTGAAAAACAGAATGATGATGGGGGTCTTCGTCGGACAGTACTGCATCACCACGCTGACCTATTTCTTCCTGACGTGGTTTCCGATTTACCTGGTGCAGGAGCGCCATATGTCCGTTCTGAAGGCCGGCTTCGTCGCGTCCATTCCGGCGATATGCGGCTTTCTTGGCGGCGTGCTCGGCGGCGTGATTTCGGACCGCATGATGAAGCACGGCTTTTCCACGACGGCGGCCCGCAAAGTGCCCATTGTCGTGGGGATGCTGCTGTCGACCTGCATGATCGCCTGCAACTATGTCGACAATCAGTGGATCGTGGTCGGCATCATGGCCGCGGCTTTCTTCGGCAAGGGCATTGGCGCGCTCGGCTGGGCGGTCGTCGCGGACACCGCGCCGAAGCAGGCAAGCGGCCTGTGCGCGGCGCTATTCAACACGTTCGGCAATACCGCGGGTATTACCACGCCGATCGTGATCGGCTATCTGGTCCAGGGGACGGGTTCGTTCGCGGCCGCGCTGGTGTTCGTGAGCGCCAATGCGCTCATTGCAATCGTCTGCTACCTGTTCGTCGTCGGAAAGATTCAACGTTTTGAACTGCAGCCGGCGAGCCGCTGATTGCCTGTTCGAATCTTGACAAAAAAAGCCCGACCAAAGGTCGGGCTTCAAAGTCGGCTGCGCCCTCCACAGGACGCAGCCCCTGCAAAACAGCGAGGCTGTTTGCGTCGTCGCCGAGCTTAAGCAGCCAGCAGCGAACGCAGCACGAACGGCAGAATCCCGCCGTGCTTGTAGTAGTCGACTTCGATCGGCGTATCGATACGCAGCAGGACCGGAACGCGCTTGTCGCCGTCCTTGCCGTGGATCACGAGCGTGACTTCCTGTTGCGGCTTGAAGTCGTCGCCGAGGCCTTCGATGTCGTACGTTTCTTCGCCGGTGATGCCGAGCGACTGCACGCTATCCGAGCCCTTGAACTGCAGCGGCAGAACGCCCATGCCGACGAGGTTCGAACGGTGGATACGCTCGAAGCTGCGTGCGACCACGGCCTTCACGCCGAGCAGTTGCGTGCCCTTCGCCGCCCAGTCGCGCGACGAGCCCGTGCCGTACTCTTCGCCCGCGAACACGACGGTCGGCGTGCCGGCGTCGATGTACTTCATCGCTGCGTCGTAGATCGACTGCTGTTCGCCGCTCGGCTGGTGAATCGTCAGGCCGCCTTCGACGCGCGTGCCGTCCGCCTTCGCCGGGATCATCAGGTTCTTGATGCGGACGTTCGCGAACGTGCCGCGCATCATCACGTCGTGGTTGCCGCGGCGCGAGCCGTAGCTGTTGAAGTCGGCCTTCTGCACGCCGTTCGCCTTCAGCCACTTGCCTGCCGGCGAGTCTTCCTTGATCGAGCCGGCGGGGCTGATGTGGTCGGTCGTGACCGAGTCACCGAAGATGCCCAGTGCGCGCGCGCCCTTGACCGGCGCGATGCTGGTGTCCGGCGTCATCGAGAAGTCCTTGCCGAAGAACGGCGGCTCGGCGATGTAGGTCGACTTCGGCCAGTCGTAGACCTGGCCTTCCTCGCCCTCGATCTTGCTCCACAGGTCGCCCTTCTTCGTGAGCTGCGAGTAGTTCTTGCGGAACGCGTCGGCGTCGAGCGCGTACTTCAGCAGCGCGTTGACTTCTTCGCTGGTCGGCCAGATGTCGCCCAGGTAGATGTCCTTGCCGCCCTTGCCCTTGCCGACCGGCTCGGTCATCAGGTCGCGCGTGATGTTGCCGGCGATCGCGTAAGCGACGACGAGCGGCGGCGAGGCGAGGAAGTTCGCGCGGATGTTCGGGTGAATACGCGCTTCGAAGTTACGGTTGCCCGACAGCACCGCTGCCGCGACGATGTCGTTCTTCGTGATCGCTTCGTTCAGTTCCGGCGTCAGGTCGCCCGCGTTGCCGATACAGGTCGTGCAGCCGTAAGCGGCCAGCGTGAAGCCGAGCTTGTCGAGGTACTTGAGCAGGTCGGTCTTCGTCAGGTACTCGGTGACGATACGCGATCCCGGCGCCAGCGACGTCTTGATGTGCGGCGCGACCGTGAGGCCAGCCTCGACAGCCTTCTTCGCGAGCAGACCGGCAGCCAGCAGCACGCTCGGGTTCGAGGTGTTCGTGCACGAGGTGATCGCGGCGATCAGCACGTCGCCGTTCTTCACGTCGACGCCGTTGCTCGTCGTGTATTGCGCGTCGAGGTCGGCTTCCTTCTTCGCAAAGCCGTTTTCGGCGACCGGCTTCGAGAACAGGTCGCTGAAGGTCGACTTCACGTTGCCGATTTCGATGCGGTCTTGCGGACGCTTCGGACCGGCCAGCGACGGCGCGACCGTGCCGAGATCGAGCGTGACGACATTCGTGTAGTCGATGTCGCCTTCGCTCGGGATGCCGAACAGCTCCTGCGCCTTGAAGTAGTTTTCGAACGCGGAGATTTCGGCGTCGGTGCGGCCCGTGCCGTTGAAGTAGTCGATGGTCTTTTCGTCGACCGGGAAGAAGCCCATCGTCGCGCCGTATTCCGGCGCCATGTTGCCGATCGTCGCGCGGTCCGGCAGCGACAGCGAGCGCGTGCCTTCGCCGAAGAACTCGACGAACTTGCCGACCACTTTTTCCTTGCGCAGCAGTTCGGTGATCGTCAGCACGAGGTCGGTGGCGGTCACGCCTTCGCGCAGCTTGCCCTTCAGGTTCACGCCAACCACGTCCGGCGTGAGGAAGTACACCGGCTGGCCGAGCATGCCGGCTTCGGCTTCGATGCCGCCCACGCCCCAGCCGACCACGCCGATGCCGTTGATCATCGTCGTGTGGCTGTCGGTGCCGACGAGCGAATCCGGGTAGTACACGGTGTCCGTGCCGTCAGCCTTCTTGTGCACGCCACGTGCGAGGTATTCGAGGTTCACCTGGTGAACGATGCCGACGCCCGGCGGCACGACCTTGAACGTGTCGAATGCCTGCATGCCCCACTTCATGAACTGGTAGCGCTCGTTGTTGCGCTGGAATTCCAGTTTCATGTTCAGGTCGAGCGCGCCCTTCTCGCGGAAGTGGTCGATCTGCACCGAGTGGTCGACGACGAGGTCGACCGGCACGAGCGGCTCGATCGACTTCGGGTTCTTGCCGACTGCCTTCGCGACGCCGCGCATTGCGGCGATGTCGGCGAGCAGCGGCACGCCCGTGAAGTCCTGCAGCACGACGCGCGACACGACGAACGGGATTTCGTCGACGCGCGCGGCGGTCGGCTTCCAGTTCGCCAGTTGCGTGATGTGTTCTTCGGCGATTTTCTTGCCGTCGTAGTTACGCAGCACCGATTCCAGCACGATACGGATCGAAACCGGCAGGCGGTCGATCTTGATGTTCAGTGCCTTGCCGAGTTGCGGCAGGGAGTAGAACTTGCCTTTGCCGGAACCGCTGTCGAATTCCTTGAGCGTTTTGTGGAGGTTGTGGGCCATGGTGTTTTCCTTGGTTTGGATCGCGGAACTACAGTACTTAACCTAGATGACGTACAGATCGACGTACTCATTGACCGGCATCGATTCGAGCCTGGCCTGATCGAGCGACACGCCGAGAATCGCCAGTTGCTGCTTGACCGGAAAGCGCCGCGCGAGGTTGGTCCTGAACTTCTCGACCAGCAACGGGATACCGTCTTCGCGACGGCGCTTGTGCCCGATCGGGTATTCGACTACGACTTCGTCGAACTTCGCCCCGTCGTCGAATTCGATCGTCAATGCATTGGCGATCGAACGCTTCTCCGGGTCGTGATAATCCTTCGTGAATTGCGCGTCTTCGACGCATGCCATCTTCGCGCGCAGCGCGTCGATGCGTGCGTCCCGCGCGACCGACTCTTCGTAATCGGCGGCCGTGAGGCGGCCGAAAATCAACGGCACCGCGACCATGTACTGGAGGCAATGATCGCGGTCGGCCGGATTGTCGAGCGGCCCTTTCTTATCGATGATACGAAGCGCCGCTTCGTGCGTGCGAATCGTGATCTTGCTGATGTCTTCGACGCGCCGGCCTTGCGCGGCCAGTTGCGCATGCAGCGCGAGCGCGGCTTCCACGGCGGTCTGCGCGTGGAATTCGGCCGGAAACGCAATCTTGAACAGCACGTTTTCCATCACGTACGAGCCGTACGGACGCTGGAACCTGAACGCGTTGCCCTTGAACAGCACGTCGTAAAAGCCCCACGTTTTTGCCGTGAGCACCGACGGATAGCCCATCTCGCCGGTCTTCGAAATCAGCGCGAGGCGCACCGCGCGCGAAGTCGCGTCGCCGGCTGCCCACGATTTGCGCGAACCCGTGTTCGGCGCATGGCGGTAGGTGCGCAGCGCCTGCCCATCGACGAGCGCCTGCGATACCGCGTTGATCAGTTCGTCGCGGGTGAGGCCGATCAGCTGGCCGACCACGGCGGTCGAGGCGAGCTTGACGAGCAGCACGTGATCGAGCCCGACCTGGTTGAACGAGTTTTCGAGCGCGATGCAGCCTTGAATTTCGTGCGCCTTGATCATTGCGATCAGGACGTCTTTCATCGTCAGCAGCGCCTTGCCCGCTGCGATGGCGGTGCGCGAGAGCCAGTCGGCCGTCGCGAGAATTCCGCCGAGGTTATCCGACGGATGACCCCATTCGGCGGCAAGCCAGGTGTCGTTGAAGTCGAGCCAGCGGATCATCGCGCCGATATTGAAGGCGGCCTGAACCGGATCGAGCTGGAACGACGTGCCGGGCACCCTGGCGCCGTTGGGGACGATCGTGCCCGGCACGATCGGTCCCATCAGCTTGGTGCAGGCCGGGTAGGTGAGCGCCTCGAGTCCGCAGCCGAGCGTGTCGATCAGACAGTGCCGCGCGGTTTCCAGCGCGAGCGTGCTGTCGATCCGATAGTTCAGAACGTAGTCGACGATATCCGCCAGGACGGTGTCCGGGGCGGGTCGTACGTTCGATATCGTTGACATCAGCGGAGCAGACATCGGGGAGCGTTCCTGACGGCGGAAATCAGTTAGTTGCCGAGCTTGTTGATCGCGTTCGATTGCGTCGCTGCCGGCGCGCCTTGCGCCATGGCTGCGGTTTGGCACTCGTCGGCGAGACGCGAGCTGTCCTTGTCCTGGAACAGCATCGCCTTGGTCGGGATCACGACCAGGTCCATACCGCTTGCGGCGTCGTGGAAGCGGTCCGCGCCCGTGGTGGTCGTTTCGCGCGGCAGGTTGTAGTTCTTGTTGGCCCAGTGAACCGTGACGATCTGGTCACGCTTCATGTCGCCTTTCATTTCGAAAGAAAGACCATCCTTGCACGACCACTTTTCGGCGCCGTCCGGTACCGGATCGACCTTCGCTTCCTTCGCCGGGTTCGGCTTGCGCTTGATCAGGCGGCGCGGTTCCGGACGCTTGGCGACGGCCTTCTTGGCAGCCGGCTTGGTGGTCGGCTTCGTGGTGGTCGCCGTTTGCGCGGCGGCGTCAGTCGAGACGGACAGCATCGTCGTGGACAGGGCGCCAATCACGGCGGCGATCATCAGCTTTTTCATGGAGAAAACCTTTCTATCTAATTTCAGTTAAACAGTGCACGGAAGACCGGTTCTGGGGCCGCGCGGGTTGAACTGCGCGCGCTTCGAAAGCGCGCAGCGAGCGCTATTTTCTCCTATTTAGCGGCACGTACTTCAAATTCTCGGGGCCGGTGTAATTCGCGCTCGGCCGGATGATCTTGTTGTCGATGCGCTGCTCGATGATGTGCGCGCTCCAGCCCGCCGTGCGCGCGATCACGAAGATCGGCGTGAACATCGCGGTCGGCACGCCCATCA
>NZ_JAAGPQ010000093.1:0-30353 GCF_017104985.1 Paraburkholderia sp. Ac-20342
GGGATATCAGTCACTACCTGATGCATAGGTACAACTGGATACGGCCGCATCAGTTCAATGACGGACTGGCGCCGGCTGTCGCGGAAGAAAAACTTAACGCAGTGTCCGGAATCAGTTGACCACTACATAGAGGCCGGCGACAAACCGGTCGGCCGTAGCCTCCGATGCCTCTTCCGCAATGTACGACCAAATTTCCGCCAGATCGAGTTCGGCTCGATCGGTTAGCTGGAGCGTTCGGCTAATAGCTGCCTCCCTCGGGCAATAACGCTCTCAGGATCGAACTTCTTTACGCGGCCAGCAGCAACGTCCGCCAGACCTCGATCGATCTCGGCCTTGAGATCGGCCAGTTCGCTTAGCATCAGTTGACGCCGGGTTTTCCACTCTCGCAACGCTTCACGCACAACCTCGCTGGTCGATGCGTACTCACCGTCTTCGACAGCCTGCTTGATGGCGCTTGCCATCTCTGGCGGCATGGTTACCGTCAGGCGCTCCAGGGTGGTAGACATGGGAGACTCCCGATTAGACACCGGTTCATACTTTATCATACCGCTAGGGTTCAAGTTCCAGCGGCGTTGCAAGATGGACGCCTGCTAGCAGCCGGCGACCACTTTCGCACGAGCCGCCAAGTCTGCGCACACACAGCGCACCTTTTTCGCGACGCTAGCGCACCCGTCTGCTCACGGTATCTCGTTTTTCTGCGCAGACTGTTATCGCTGCTTGCGCCGAGTGCACTCCCTTTTTGCGCCAAGTAGTTTCGCGTTGCCTCGTTTTATTCACTTCGACTCAACAACCGTGCACACGCTATTTGCACCCTTGTTGTCACGATGTCGCACATGCTGCGCATCGCATTTACACGGGCGTTAACTTTTATTGCATAGCGCGCGTATACCCGTTGAACGGGATTAACTCTGAGCCGCAAAAACAACGAGAAAACAAGGTAAGGCAGGATAGGCCAGCGCCGGTTTTGGGCACCAATTGACGAACGACGATTTCCCAAGCCTAGCCGACACGCTCCTGAGACTTGAGATCATCCAGGTAATCGGCCCACCGTTGCATCATCGCCCGCCGCTCCTTGAGAAATTTCGTACGGTTGCACGCTTTCCCGAGCGTGTCGGGAACCGCATGAGCGAGCTGATGCTCAATCACCTCCGGCTTCTGTTCAAGTTCCTCGTGCAGAATCGTGCGGGCCATCGCGCGGAAACCGTGGCCGGTGATTTCCGTGCGCGTGTCGTAACCCAACCGGCGCAGTGCCGCATTAATCGCTGCGTCGCTCATCGGCCGTTGCGCGGAACGCGCGCCGGGAAAAACGTAACGACCGCCACCGGTCAACGCGTAAAGCTCCCGAAGAATCTGAACAGTCTGAGTCGCCAAAGGCACCAGATGCTCCGTCTGAGTCTTCGTAACGAGGTACCGCCATTCCGCCTTGTCCAGATCGATTTGTGTCCACTCAGCCTTGCGCAACTCCCCCGGATGTACAAACAGCATCGGAGCCAGCTTGAGTGCGCAGAGAACCGGAAACGTCCCTGCAAAGCCGTCGAACGCTCGCAGCATCGCCCCGACCTTTTCCGGTTCCGTGATAGAAGCAAAGTGAATAGTTTGCGCCGGCGGAATCGCTTTGACCAGGTTCCCGGCTGGATCGTCTTTGCAGTAGCCCTCTTTGATCCCATAGCGGAATACACGGCTAATCTCGCTGCGAACCTTATGGGCCGTAAATCGTGCTCCACGGCTGTCGATCCGCTTCAGCACAGACAGAATCTCGGGCGCATCGATCTCGCTGACCGGCCGTTTACCAAGCCAAGGAAAAACGTCTTTCTCGAAGCGAGCCTTGGTCTTCTCCCAAGACCCTGCTGTGACATAAGGCTTGCGCTCATCCAGCCAGCCCTGGGTCGCTACTGCAAACGAATTGGCCGCGGCCATCCGCGCAGCACGCTTTTCGGCCTTCTTCACCTCCCCAGGGTCGAACCCCGCTGCAAGCGCCTTCCGCGCCTCATATCGCCGCTCCCGTGCATCCGCTAACGATACGTATGGATAGATCCCAAGCGCGAGTCGCTTCTCCTTTCCGGCAAAGCGGTACTTCAGCCGCCAATATTTCGAACCGTTTGGAGCAACTTCCAGGTACATCCCCTCGCCATCGGTAAGCCGGTACAGCTTCTCCCGAGGCAACGCTTTGCGAATAGCAATGTTGGTCAGCGGCATGGCGTCACCTTACAGTGCATGGGGGCATTTTTTCTGCGAGGTGTCCAAATTCGTTGGTATCTCACCAACAAATGCCCCCAAGTGCCCCCGGATTCACCCGGAAACCACCAAACCACTATAGAACAAAAAAACCCGCTAAGCCTTACGGCGTAACGGGTTTCAGGATGTCCTCGGAACTCCCAGGACTAAAATTTGGTGCCGGCTGCAGGACTCGAACCCGCCACCTCATGATTACAAGTCAAGCGCTCTACCTGATGAGCTAAGCCGGCATGAGGCCGTGATTCTACTTCATTTCACGATCTTAAGGCGAGCCCTGCCGCCGCCTTTCGACCCGTCGTCGTCCGGTTGCGGCTTGTCCGCGGCGTTGTCAGTGCTGGCATCCAGATCGGTCGGCGCCGTTTCGACCGCGCGCGGCGCGGCGGGCACTTCGGGTTCGTCCGCGGCGTCCGCGCCCGAATCCTGCGCCTCGCCCCCCGCCGATTCGACCGGAAATGCCATGCCCTGGCCGTTTTCGCGCGCGTAGATCGCGAGAATGTTGGCGACCGGCACCTCGATCTTGTGCGACTTGCCCGAGAAGCGCGCGTTGAACTCGATCCACTCGTTGCCCATCTGCAGCTGGCTCGTCGCCTCGAAGCTGATGTTCAGCACGATCTCGTTGTCACGCACGAACTGACGCGGCACACGCGTCTGATTGTCGACCCGCACCGCGATGTGCGGCGTGTAGCCGTTATCCGTGCACCACTCGTAAAGCGCGCGCAGCAGATAAGGCTTCGTGGAAATCTCTTGCATCAACAGTCCTCTTGCGGGCGCGGGCGCGCATCGGAACGATGCGCGCCCGCGCTCCAAAGCCAAACTCAACGACGCATCACCTTTTCCGACGGCGTCAGCGCTTCGATATAAGCCGGGCGGCTGAAAATGCGCTCGGCGTACTTCATCAGCGGCGCAGCGTTCTTCGACAGCTCGATGCCATAGTGATCGAGACGCCACAGCAGCGGCGCGATCGCCACGTCGAGCATCGAGAACTCTTCGCCCAGCATGTACTTGTTCTTCAGGAAGATCGGCGCGAGCTGCGTCAGGCGATCGCGAATCGCGAGGCGCGCCTTCTCGTGATTCTTCTCGGCCGCCTTGCCCTTCTCGTTTTCGAGCGTGCCGACGTGGACGAACAGCTCCTTTTCGAAGTTGAGCAGGAACAGGCGGGCGCGCGCGCGCTGCACCGGGTCGGCCGGCATCAGTTGCGGGTGCGGGAAGCGCTCGTCGATATACTCGTTGATGATGTTCGATTCGTACAGAATCAGGTCCCGTTCGACGAGAATCGGCACTTGACCATACGGATTCATCACGGCGATGTCTTCCGGCTTGTTGAACAGGTCGACGTCGCGGATCTCGAAGTCCATGCCCTTTTCGAACAGCACCAGCCGGCAACGCTGGGAAAACGGGCAAGTAGTGCCGGAATACAGAACCATCATATTTACGTTTCCTCAAAAAGCTGAAGGGCCAGCGCACGGAAAAACCGCTCAGCAGGTTTTTCCTGGCGCCGGCCCCACGCCGTGTAGCGGCGTGATTATTTGATATGTTTCCAGTACGCGGCGTTCAGTCGCCAGGCGAAAAAGCTCAGGATACCGAGGAACAGCAGCACCCACACGCCAAGCTGCTTGCGGGTTTGCTGCGTCGGTTCGGACATCCATGACAGGTACGACACGAGGTCGGCCACAGCAGAATCATAATCTACCGGCGACATCGTCCCCGGAGTCAGTTGCTGGAAGCCGAGGAACTTGTGTACCGTTTCGCCGGTTTTTTCGTCGGTTTCATCGCCGAATTTCGCCGCGCGCTGCCCCTGAAGCTGCCATAGCACGTGAGGCATGCTCACGTTTTCATACACCAGATTGTTCCAGCCGGTCGGCCGCGTATCGTCGCGATAGAAGCTGCGCAGATACGTGTACAGCCAGTCCTTGCCGCGCGCCCGCGCCTCCACCGACAGATCCGGCGGCGTCGCGCCGAACCACGCTTTCGCGTCGTCCGGGCGCATCGCCACCGTCATCGTGTTGCCAACCTTGTCGGTGGTGAACAGCAGGTTCGCCTGAATTTCAGCCGGCGTAATGCCGAGATCGGTCAGGCGGTTGTAGCGCATCAGGTTCGCGCTGTGGCAATTCAGGCAGTAGTTTACAAACAATTGCGCGCCGCGCTGCAAAGAAGCGAAATTGTTCGTGTTGTCCGGCGCGCGGTCGAGCGGGAAATTCTCGTCCGCGTGGGCCGGCGCGGCCAGTAGCGCAAGCAGCGTCGCGCCGATCAGCGCGCACATCGAAAGCAGTTTTTTCATCTTCGTATTCTCCTGGCTCGCGATTAGTGAGGCTTGAACCGCACCCGCTCCGGCGGCTGCTTGAACTTGCCAAGCCGCGTCCAGAACGGCATGCCGAGGAAAAACGCGAAGTAGATCAGCGCGCAGACCTGGGCGATCAGCGTCGAGACCGGCGACGGCGGCCGCGTGCCGAGGAAGCCCAGCGTCAGGAACGCGATCACGAAGATGCCGTAGAACACCTTGTGAAAAAACGGCCGGTAGCGGATCGACTTGACCGGCGACTGGTCGAGCCACGGCAGGAAGAACAGCGAAATCACCGCGCTGCCCATCACCACCACGCCCCAGAACTTCGACTCGGTGAACGCCATCGCGAGAATCACGAGCACCGCGAGCACCGGCAGACCGAGCTTCCACTTGCCGCGCGCGCGCACGAGCGCGAGCAGGCCGAGCAGACCGATCACGATCATCAGCACAATCTTGAACGGGTCCGTGGTGGCGCGCAGCATCGCGTAAAAGGCCGTGAAGTACCACACCGGGGCAATTTCCGGCGGCGTTTGCAGCGGATTCGCGGGAATGAAGTTGTTCGCTTCGAGGAAGTACCCGCCCATTTCCGGCGCGAAGAAAATGATCGCCGCGAAGATCAGCAGGAAAACCGTCACGCCCATGAAGTCGTGCACCGAGTAGTACGGGTGGAACGGAATGCCGTCGAGCGGCACGCCGTCCGGGCCCTTCTTCGCCTTGATCTCGATGCCGTCCGGGTTGTTCGAGCCGACCTCGTGCAGCGCCACGAGGTGCGCGATCACGAGGCCGACCAGCACGAGCGGAATCGCGATCACATGAAACGCGAAGAAGCGGTTCAGCGTGACGTCGGAGACGACATAGTCGCCGCGAATCCACAGCGACAGATCCGGCCCGATGAACGGAATCGCCGAGAACAGGTTCACGATCACCTGCGCGCCCCAGAACGACATCTGGCCCCACGGCAGCAGGTAGCCGAAGAACGCCTCGGCCATCAGGCACAGGAAGATCATGCAGCCGAAAATCCACACGAGCTCGCGCGGTTTGCGGTACGAGCCGTACATGAGCCCGCGGAACATGTGCAGGTACACGACGACGAAGAACATCGACGCGCCCGTCGAATGCATGTAGCGGATCAGCCAGCCCCACGGCACCTCGCGCATGATGTACTCGACCGACGAAAACGCGAGCGTCGCGTCGGGCTTGTAGTTCATCGTGAGGAAGATGCCGGTGACGATCTGGTTGACCAGCACCAGCAACGCAAGCGAACCGAAGAAGTACCAGAAGTTGAAGTTCTTCGGCGCGTAGTACTCGGAAACGTGCTTCTTCCAGGTGGAAGTCATCGGGAAGCGCTGGTCGATCCAACCAGCCAGCCCGGTCGTCTCTACTTCGTGTTCGCTCGCCATTACGCTTCTCCTTTTTCGTCCTTCCCGATCACAAGGGACGTCGCCGACGTGAACATGAAACGCGGGATGTCGAGGTTCTGCGGGGCGGGTTTGTTCTTGAAGACGCGGCCGGCCATGTCGTAGGTCGAGCCGTGGCACGGGCACAGAAAGCCGCCTGGCCAGTCGTCGGGGAGATTGGGCTGCGGGCCCTCCTGGAAGCGCGGCGTCGGCGTGCAGCCCAGATGCGTGCACACGGCGACGGCGACGAGCAGATGCTTGTTCTCGGCGCGCGAACGGAATTCGTTGTTGCAGTAGTCCGGCAGCGGCATCGAGAACGGATTCAGCGAGTGAGGGTCCGCCACCATGTTGTCCGCTTTCTGGACGTCGGCCAGCATGCGGTCCGTGCGGTTGATGACCCACACCGGCTTGCCGCGCCAGGCGACCGTCATCATGTCGCCGGGCTTGAGACTGCTGAAATCGACTTCGACCGGGGCACCCGCTGCCTTGGCCTTTTCGGATGGTGCAAACGAACTAACAAAGGGTACAACAACGGCAACACCTCCTATGCCGCCTGCTACGGTCGTCGCTACCAGCCAGTTACGGCGGCTGCCATCGACGCGTTCCTCTTCTTTGTCTCGCATCACACGCCCCACTTCTGAGTTGGATTTTTCCTTCACGTCGCTTCTACCGCCGCTAGTTTGCGCGAATGGAGTCGCCATTTACAAGGGCCGAGTGCCAAAAACCATGCGAAGCCCTTGATAACTCAGGGTTTGTCCGTACCGATCGCAAACTTTTTCGCACCTCCTTTTAAGTGCCTTCTACGGTATTCGGGCCTTTCACTTTGTTAATGCAATTCGCAATTAAACCGGATTGGGGATATCGATAAAGAGGTGTTCGATATCGAACGATTCGGACAGATGCTTGCCCACCGCCTGCACGCCGAAACGTTCGGTCGCATGGTGGCCGGCCGCGAGAAACGCGACGCCGCTTTCCGCCGCCGCATGCATGACCGACTCCGATACCTCGCCCGTCACGTAGACGTCGGCGCCCGCGTCGATCGCCGCGCCGAACATGCTCTGTGCGGCGCCCGTGCACCAGCCGACGCGGCGCAACTCCATGTCCGGATCGCCGAATACGAGCGGCGCGCGGCCGAGCGTCTGCTCGATCTCGGCAGTGAGGTGCGACAGCGTGATCGGCATCGGCAGCGTGGCAAGCCAGCCGAGATCGTTCTCGCCGAAGCGCGCGTCGCCGATCCAGCCCATCTTCTCGCCGATCTGCGCGTTGTTGCCGAGTTCGGAGTGATCGTCGAGCGGCAGGTGGTAGGCGAACAGGTTCAGGTCGTTGGCGAGCAGCAGCTTCAGGCGCGCATGTTTGCGGCCGGTGATCTGCGGCGCCTCGTTGCGCCAGAAGTAGCCGTGATGCACCAGCACGGCGTCCGCGCCCCACTCGAGCGCGGCCTCGAGGAAGGCCGCCGAGGCGGTCACGCCGGTCGCGAGACGGCTGATCCGGCGCCGTCCTTCGACCTGCAGTCCGTTCGGGCAATAGTCCTTGAAGCGCGCGGTTTCAAGGAGATTGTTCAAGTACAATTCAAGTTCTATCCGATCCATATAGACCTCTAGTCTTCAGATGCTTAGACGCTTCTGGCTGTTATTTGCCCAAGCGGTGACTGTGCTGTTGGCGCTGATGTTCATCATTGCGACCCTCAAACCGCAGTGGCTCCAGCGTCAAGGGCAGTTCGGCAGACAACTCGCCGAACCGATCGTCGCGCTGCGGGAAGTGGCGCCAGGCATCGGCGGCGGCCATGCCGAGGCGTCCTATGCGGATGCCGCGCAAAAAGCGATGCCCGCGGTCGTCAATGTGTTCTCCAGCAAGGATGGCTCACTGCCACCCGACCCGCGCGCGAAAGACCCGCTGTTCCGCTACTTCTTCGGCGACAAAAACAATCGCAAGCAGCCGGAGCAGCCCGCCTCGAATCTCGGCTCAGGCGTGATAGTGAGTTCGGAAGGTTACATTCTAACGAACCAGCACGTCGTCGACGGCGCCGATCAGATCGAAGTCGCGCTCGCCGACGGCCGCACCACCAGCGCGAAGGTGATCGGCGTCGATCCCGAAACCGATCTGGCCGTGCTCAAGATCAACCTGACCAATCTGCCCACCATCACGCTTGGGCGCATGGATCAGACGCACGTCGGCGACGTCGTGCTCGCGATCGGCAATCCGTTCGGCGTCGGCCAGACCGTGACGATGGGCATCGTCAGCGCGCTCGGGCGCAATCACCTCGGCATCAACACGTTCGAAAACTTCATCCAGACCGACGCGGCGATCAACCCCGGCAACTCGGGCGGGGCGCTCGTCGACGTGAACGGCAACCTGCTCGGCATCAATACCGCGATCTATTCGCGCTCGGGCGGCTCGCTCGGCATCGGCTTCGCGATTCCGGTGTCGACCGCGCGCAGCGTGCTCGAAAGCATCATCACGACGGGCTCGGTCACGCGCGGCTGGATCGGCGTCGAGCCGCAGGACGTCACGCCCGAAATCGCCGAGTCGTTCGGGCTCGAGCAGAAGTCGGGCGCGATCGTCGCGGGCGTGCTGAAGAGCGGCCCGGCGGATCGCGCGGGCATCAAGCCCGGTGACATCCTGATGAGCGTGAACAACCAGGAAATCACCGACACCACGCGCCTGCTGAACGTGATCGCGCAGATCAAACCGGGCACGTCGGCGAAAGTGCATCTGGTGCGCAAGGGCCATCCGATCGACCTCGACGTGACGATCGGCAAGCGTCCGCCGCCGCCGAAGCAGGCCGAAGACGATAACGGCGGCGATCAGCCGGATGATGATGGGGGTTGAGAGCCGCCGGGCGTGAGCCTCGCGGACGCGTCGTAAGGTATGGCGAGGTGTGTTGCCGCCAGCAGGCGCCTCGCGCTGGCGCGTAGTGCGAAGACCGCCGGCTAGCCGGATACGCACGTACGAAAGCAAAAGGGCAGTCCATCATGGACTGCCCTTTTGCTTTGCCTGGCCGGGCTTGCTCGCCGCATGCCGGCGCTCAATTCGACGGCGGACTGGCATCCTCCGTCACCGCCGCCGGCTGCTTGCCGACGAACACCCGCGCCGCGATGATGCCCGCTTCGTACAGCACGATCAGCGGCACCGCGAGGATCAGTTGCGAGAACACGTCCGGCGGCGTCACGACGGCCGACACCACGAACGCGCCGACGATCACGTAGGGGCGAATCTCCTTGAGCTTCTTCAGCGTGATGACGTTCATGCGCACGAGCAGCACGACGACGATCGGCACCTCGAACGTCACGCCGAACGCGATGAACATCGTCAGCACGAAGCTCAGGTAATTGTCGATATCGGTCGTCATCTCCGCGCCGAGCGGCGCGTTGTAGTGCGCCATCACGCGAAAGATAGTCGGAAACACGACGAAGTACGCAAACGCCATGCCGCACAGGAACAGCGTGTAACTGCTCGCCACCAGCGGCGCGACCAGCTTCTTCTCGTGCTGATACAAGCCCGGCGCGACGAACGCCCAGATCTGGTACAGCACGACCGGCAGCGCGATCACGAACGCCACCAGCATCGTCACTTTCATCGGCACGAAGAACGAGCCGGTGACGTCGGTGACGATCATCTTGCCGTCCTTCGGCAGGTTCATCATGAGCGGCCGCGCCAGCAGCCGGAAAATGTCCGGCGCCCAGTACACGAGCCCGATGAACACCACGATGACGGCCAGCCCCGCACGGATGATGCGGTCACGCAGTTCGACGAGGTGGGAAATGAAGGTCTCTTCAGCGCCTTCGTTCTGGGATTGCTGGGGGTCGCTCACACCGGCCCTCGGTTAGAGATTGTCGTTCTGATCATCAGAAGAACCGCGTCGGACGACGCAGGCTGGCGGGCGTATGCCGGGCAACGCGCGCGGCACCCGACTGCACGCGCGTGCGGCGCAGGCTTGCGCGCTTGTACCAGGCGGGTGTAGCGCTCTGCTTGACGCGCCAGTTCTTGCGCCTGGGCGCAGCGGCCGGCGTGCTGACCGGCCACGATGTGGTGCCCGAAGCGTTGCTGCCGGCATCTTCGAGCGCACCGCCGGCCATGCCCGGCGACACCGACGTGCCGCTGTTCCACGCTTCGTTCAGTTCGTTCTCGTGCTTGCGCAGATTGTCCTGAACCGCGCTTTCGACATTGCTCGCGGCCTTTTCGAACTCGGTTTTCATGCGCCGTAGTTCGTCCAGCTCGATTTCGCGCGTGACCTCGGCCTTTACGTCATTGATATACCGCTGCGCGCGGCCGAACAGCGCGCCGGCCGTACGAGCGACACGCGGCAGGCGCTCAGGCCCGAGGACGACCAGCGCGACGACGCCGATCAGCGCCATCTTGGTTAGACCGAGGTCCAGCATGAAGTGGAATGTCCGTCAGTAACGCGGGAACGGCAAAAGCGCCGCGGCTTAGCGGTAGTCGCTCGAATGCGGCGTCTTTTCCTTGGCTTCGACGTCCACCGCGCCGTTGCGCGGCAGTTCGCGTTGCTGCTGCGCGTCGTCTGCCGGCGATTCGGCGTCCTTCATGCCTTCCTTGAACCCCTTCACCGCGCCGCCCAGATCGCTGCCGATGTTGCGCAGCTTCTTCGTACCGAACACGAGCGCAACGATCAGCAACACGATCAGCCAATGCCAAATGCTCAACGAACCCATGACTACTCTCCTTAACTTCGGCATCGCCCCGCGATGCGGAAAATTTCGTGCGCCTTGCGGCGCAACCTGAAGCGCGAACGCTTCGTCTCCATCGCGTCTGTACCGCCTTGTCCCCGGCGCCTTGCCCCGGCAAGCGCTCGCGGTTGCAAGGCAGTTGCGATTCACCCGGCGGCACAACCGCTGCCATTCTGGTCAGACGACCGCGTCGGCGTTATTACACTGCGGCAAATACAACGCCCACGCCGATCGCCTTTGCCTCACCCGCCGCGGCCCGTGAGCGCGAAGCATCGCGCACCCCATGAAAGCCGCGCCGCCGCGCCTAGCCCATGCGCTGCCAGGGACGCGGCCCCGCGAGAATATGCGCGTGCAGGTGATACACCTCCTGCCCGCCGCCCGGACCGGTATTGATTACCGTGCGAAAACCCGTTTCGCCGCCGCTGTAGGCGACACCCAGTTGCTCGGCGAGGCGCGCCGTCAAGACAAGCATTCTACCAAGCAGAGGCGCATCGTTTTCGGTGCAGTTCGACAGCGTCGCGATGTGCTTGCGAGGGATGACCAGCACGTGAGTTTCGGCCGCCGGACGGATGTCGCGGAAGGCGACGAACTCGTCGTCTTCATAGACTTTGGTCGACGGGATTTCGCCGGCGGCGATCTTGCAGAAAAGGCAATTCGGATCGTGACTCATCGTATTCCTGACGCGATATGACTGGAGCGCGAAGCACGCGGCAAAATCCGCCCCGAAAGCGGGCCCGATGAACGGGCCGCAAGTCGCTCAGACCCAGCCGCGCGGATTCGCGAACGGCTTGTTATCGTACAGATACAGCCAGCCTTTGATAATACGGTACAACATCCAGATGCTGACGGCCCACAGCACCGGAATGCCGATCACGACGAGCAGCAGCGACGCGCCGATCGCATAGCCGACGAGGCCCATCCAGAACGTGCGGATCTGCCACTGGAAGTGCGCTTCGTACGGTGTGCCGGCCACGTCCGGCCGCTTGATGTAGTTGACGATGACGGCAATCAGAATGGTCAGCCCGCCAGTGAGCCAGTGCACCGCATACAGCGCGTACAGCACGTGCGTAAGCGTGCGCAGGCTGCGCTCGCGCTCAGGCTCCATGGCGTTGCGATAGACCGGCGACGGATAGCTTCCTTGCGACTGTTCCATGCTCGCGTCCTCCGAAGGTGCGTTTACCGCAATATGGGTGCCCGCGCCCGCGACTTCAAGCGCAAGCGCCCGGTTACCGCCTCGTCACGACTGCCGGATTGCCACTCAGTCGCAGCGCAATCGCCACTCAGTCGCCGTTCTGCTCGCGCTCGCGGCTCTTGCGCAGCGCTTTTTCCTCGATGCCCGACAGCCCTTCGCGGCGTTCGAGTTCAGCGAGCACGTCCGCCGGGCTCAGATCGAAATGCGACAGCATCACGAGGCAATGAAACCACAGGTCCGCGACCTCGCCGACCAGCGCCTTCGGCGCGCCGCCGTGGCGCGCGTCTTTCGCGGCTAGCACGACTTCGGTGGCTTCCTCGCCGATCTTCTTCAGCACCGCGTCGTCGCCCTTGTGAAACAGGCGCGACACGTACGAAATGTCCGGATCGCCGCCCTTGCGGCTGTCGATGACCGCCGCGAGACGCAGCAGCGTATCGTTCGTGGAAGCCGAAGCGGGCGACGGGTTTTGCGTGGATTGCGTCATTTGTAGATGTGTTCGGGGTCTTTCAGCACGGGATCGACGGCCTGCCAGTCGCCGTCCGCGACCGAGCCTTCGAATTTCTGGAAAAAGCACGAGTGGCGCCCGGTGTGGCACGCGATGCCCGACACCTGCTCCACCTTGAGCAGCACCACGTCTTCGTCGCAATCGAGCCGCACTTCATGCACGTGCTGCACGTGGCCGGACTCCTCGCCCTTGAACCACAGGCGCTGGCGCGAGCGCGAGAAATACACCGCGCGGCCCGTTTCGACCGTCTTCGCGAGAGCCTCGCGGTTCATCCACGCGAACATCAGCACGTCGTTCGTCGACGCTTCCTGCGCGATCACAGGCACGAGGCCGTTCGCGTCCCACTTGACCTTGTCGAGCCAGTTCACTGCCGAAGAATTCGTCACGTCACAACCTCACCGAAATGCCCTGGTCGGCCATGAAGCGCTTGGCCTCGCCGACCGTGTGTTCACCGTAGTGGAAGATGCTCGCGGCGAGCACCGCGTCCGCGTGGCCGTCCTTGATGCCGTCGGCGAGATGCTGCAGATTGCCGACGCCGCCCGAGGCGATCACCGGCACCGGCACCGCGTCCGACACCGCGCGCGTGAGCGCGAGGTCGAAGCCGCTCTTGGTGCCGTCGCGATCCATGCTGGTCAGCAGGATTTCGCCCGCGCCGAGTTCGGCCATTTTGCGCGCCCATTCGACCGCTTCGAGACCGGTCGCCTTGCGCCCGCCATGCGTGAACACTTCCCAGCGCGGCGGCTCGCCGTCGGCGGACACGCGCTTTGCGTCGATCGCGACGACGATGCACTGCGAGCCGTACTTGTCGGTGGCCTCTTTCACGAGTTGCGGATTCGCAACCGCCGACGAGTTCATGCTGATCTTGTCGGCCCCCGCGTTGAGCAGGCGCCGCACGTCCTCGACCGCGCGCACGCCGCCGCCGACCGTCAGCGGAATGAACACCTGCGAGGCGACCGCCTCGATGATCGGCAGGATCAGGTCGCGCTGATCCGAAGTCGCGGTGATGTCGAGGAACGTGAGTTCGTCGGCGCCCTGGTCGTCGTAACGGCGCGCGATTTCGACAGGGTCGCCGGCGTCGCGCAGTTCGACGAAGTTGACGCCCTTGACCACGCGGCCCGCGGTAACGTCGAGACAGGGAATGATGCGTTTAGCTAGAGCCATGATCGTGCAATTCTGCCAATACCGCTGATGAGGCCGCTCGCTCGTGGAGCAAGCGGCACGGTGCCGGCGCGACCTGTTGCGTCGCGCCGCGAGTGGAATGCCGGCAGGAAGCCGGCAAGGTTCCGGGTGCGGAAGCGGGAGCGGGCGGCGCGCGCTGCCGGCACGCGCTTAGGCGTCGTCCGCTTCGCGCAGCTTGTCCGCGAGCGTTTGCGCCGCCGCGAAGTCGAGATCGCCCGAATAGATCGCGCGGCCGCAAATTACGCCTTCGATGCCCTCGCCCTCGACTTCGCACAGCGATTCGATGTCCGCGAGATTCGACAGGCCGCCGCTCGCGATCACCGGAATCTTCACCGCGCGCGCGAGGCGCACGGTCGCTTCGATGTTGATGCCTTGCAGCATGCCGTCGCGGCCGATGTCGGTGTAGATGATGGACTCGCAGCCGTAGTCCTCGAACTTGCGCGCGAGGTCGGCCACTTCGTGGCCGGTCAGCTTGCTCCAGCCGTCGGTGGCAACCTTGCCGTCCTTCGCGTCGAGCCCAACGATGATGTGGCCGCCGAACGCGGTGCACGCATCCTGCAGAAAGCCCGGGTTCTTCACCGCCGCCGTGCCGATGATCACATACGACAGGCCGTCGTCGAGATAGCGCTCGATCGTGTTCAGGTCGCGAATGCCGCCGCCCAGTTGCACCGGAATCTCGCCGCCCACTTCCTCGATGATCGCCCGGATCGCATCGCCGTTCTTCGGCTTGCCGGCGAATGCACCATTCAGGTCGACCAGATGCAGACGACGCGCGCCGCGGTCGACCCAATGTCGGGCCATTGCCGCCGGTTCCTCGGAAAAAATCGTCGCCTGGTCCATATCGCCCTGTTTGAGGCGTACACACTGACCATCTTTCAGGTCGATGGCGGGAATCAGCAGCATAGCAATCGGGTGTTGTTTGGGAGTGGGTTGAAGGTCGGCGGCAGCGGCTGAATAGACAGCCCGCCGCAGCGCCGTTTCGCTAGTTTAGTACAACTCTTTCGGCGCTCCAGCGGGGCACCGGTCAGATACGGGACCGCGGCACCGCGCGCCCTGCGCGCGGCAACGGGATAAAGAAAGGCGTTCACGGGTTCCAGTGCACGAAGTTGCGATACACGCGCAAGCCCGCTTCGGCGCTCTTTTCAGGATGAAATTGGGTGGCGAAGATGTTATCCCGCGCTACCGCCGAGGTAAAGGGCACGCCGTAGACCGTCTCGCCCGACGTATGCGCGGAATTGTCCGGCACGACGTAGTAGCTGTGCACGAAGTAGAAGAACGCGTTGTCGGCGACGCCGTCCCACAGCGGATGCGGCTGCGCCTGGTGCACACGGTTCCAGCCCATCTGCGGGACCTTGAAGCGCGAGCCGTCGTCCTGCACCTGGCCTTCGAGTTCGAAGCGCACCACCTTGCCGGGCAGCAGCCCGAGCCCTCGCGTATCGCCCTCGGCGCTCCAGTCGAACAGCATCTGCTCGCCGACGCACACGCCCATCAGCGGCTTGCCGCGCGACGCCTCGACGACCGCTTCCTGCAGGCCGGACTCGCCGAGACTGCGCATGCAGTCGGGCATCGCGCCCTGGCCCGGCAGCACCACGCGGTCGGCCGCGCGAATCGCCTCGGGACGATCGACGATCGCCACGTCCGCTTCCGGCGCGGCCTTGCGCAATGCCTGGGCCACCGAGCGCAGGTTGCCCATTCCGTAATCCACAATCGCTATCGAAGTTTTCATTTCAAGTTTGGCCGCCCTGCCTTCAAGCGATCGGCGCGGCTGCGCGGCGTCGAACGACATACCGGCTCGCGCGCTCCTGCCCGATGAATCGCTTGAGGAAATCGCTCGAAGGTGAATGGCCTAAAGACGTTGGAGGCGATGAAACCTGTTAGAGGCTGCCCTTGGTCGACGGAATCTGCCCTGCCGCGCGTTCGTCGAGCTCGACGGCCATGCGCAGCGCGCGGCCGAATGCCTTGAACACCGTTTCGAGCTGATGATGCGCGTTGATGCCGCGCAGATTGTCGATGTGCAGCGTCACGCCGGCATGGTTCACGAAGCCGCGGAAGAATTCGATCGACAGATCGACGTCGAACGTGCCGATGCGCGCCCGCGTGAACGGCACATGAAATTCGAGGCCCGGACGGCCGGAAAAATCGATCACGACACGCGACAGCGCTTCGTCGAGCGGCACGTAGGAATGACCGTAGCGGCGGATGCCCTTGCGGTCGCCGATCGCCTTCGCGACGGCCTGACCCAATGTGATGCCGGTGTCTTCGACCGTATGGTGGTCGTCGATATGCAGGTCGCCATGCGCCTCGATCTCGAGGTCGAACAGACCGTGGCGCGCGATCTGGTCGAGCATGTGGTCCAGAAACGGCACGCCGGTGGCCAGCTTCTGCTGACCGGTGCCGTCCAGATTGATCTTCACACGGATCTGCGTTTCGCTGGTGTTGCGAACGACTTCCGCAAGGCGCATGGTAATTCCTCGAATCTCGCTAGAAAGCGCTAATGATGTGGGGTGGAAAAAAGGCGAGCCTAGCTGCCGGTCAGCGCAGCACGAGCTTCAGTCCGGCGAGCAACTGGGCGTTTTCCTCGGGAGACCCGACGGTCAAACGCACGCAATTCGCCAGCAATGCATGCATTTTACTCACGTTTTTGATCAGAACCCGCGCCGTGAGCAGCGTTTCGAACAGCACGGACGCATCGGGCACGCGCACGAGCAGGAAGTTGCCCGCGCTCGGGAACACTTCGGCGCCCGGCAGCGCGGCCACTGCCTGCGCGAGTTTCGCGCGCTCTTCGCGCAATTGCGCGGCCTGTGCATCGAGCACACCGACGTGATCGAGCAGGAAACCGGCGGCGGCTTGCGTCAGCACGTTGATGTTGTACGGCGGGCGCACCTTGTCGAATTCGGTCAGCCACGCGGGCTTGCCGACCAGATAGCCGAGGCGGATACCCGCGAGACCGAGCTTCGACACCGTGCGCATCACGACGACGTTGTCGAACTGGTCGGCACGCGGCAGCCAGCTTTTCTGCGCGAACGGCTGATACGCCTCGTCGATCACGACGAGGCTGCCCTGCGCCGCGGCGATGATGCGCTCCATGTCGGCGTCATCGAAAAGCGTGCCGGTCGGGTTGTTCGGATACGCGAGATAGACCACCGCCGGCTTATGCTCGGCAAGCGCCGCGAGCATCGCGTCGGTGTCGAGCGTGAAATCAGGCTTGAGCGGCACGCCGACGAATTCGAGATTCGCCAGCTTCGCCGACATCTGATACATGACGAAACCGGGCACCGGCGCGAGCACCTTCGCGCCGGGCCGCGCGCACGCGACCGAGATGATGCTGATGATTTCATCCGAGCCGTTGCCGAGCAGCACATCGCAGCCGGCCGGCACGCCCATCACGTGACGGATGCGCTCGATCAGCGCTTCCGGGCGCGGTGCCGGATAGCGGTTCAGCGCGACGCCGGCGAGATGCGCGCCGAGATGCGCGGCCAGTTCCGGCGGCAGCGGAAACGGATTTTCCATGGCGTCGAGCTTGATGAAGCCGGTCGCGTCCGGAACCGGGTAGCTCGTCATTGCGAGCACGTCGCTGCGGATGAGGTCGTGAGGTGTCGTCATAGTTCGTGGCCCGGGCCGTGGGGAAATGCCGGCCCGGCATCGGCGGCGCAGGGCCGCGCTGGTTGGTCTCTATTGTCGTTATTGAACGCTTGAGTGCGGGCGATCCGTCGCTGGGCGCGGTGGGTTGGCACCGGAAACAACGGGAGCATCGGCAAGGATCGCCGGGACTCGACAGCGGGCCCCGCTTCGTGCGGCTGCCGCCCTGCCTCTTGCCGTTGCTTCCGCGCCTGCCGCCTTGGGATCAGCTTTGCCGCGCGCCGCCGTTGTCTGTCATCCGCCTCAGCCGCGTTCGTTGTTGTTGTGCCGCATCCGGTATTCGGCGCTGCGCGCATGCGCTTGCAGGCCTTCGCCGTAGGCGAGTTCGGCGGCGATCTCGCCGAGCGTCTGCGCGCCTTCCGCGCTGACTTCGATCAGGCTCGAACGCTTGAAGAAATCATAAACGCCGAGCGGCGACGAGAACCGCGCGGTGCGCGAGGTCGGCAACACGTGGTTCGGCCCCGCGCAGTAGTCGCCGAGGCTCTCGCTCGTGTAGCGGCCAAGGAAGATCGCGCCCGCGTGGCGAATCTGCTGCGCCCATTGATGCGGCTCCAGCGCCGAGATTTCGAGGTGCTCGGGCGCGATATCGTTGGCGATCGCGCAGGCTTCGGCCATATCGCGCACCTTGATCAGCGCGCCGCGATTTTCGAGCGACGTGCGGATCACTTCGTGGCGCGGCATGGCCGGCAGCAGTTCGTCGATCGCTTCCTTCACACGCGCGATGAACGCGTCGTCCGGGCACAGCAGGATCGACTGCGCGAGTTCGTCGTGCTCGGCTTGCGAGAACAGGTCCATCGCGACCCAGCGCGGGTCCGTCGTACCGTCGCACAGCACGAGAATTTCCGAGGGCCCCGCGATCATGTCGATGCCGACCGTGCCGAACACGCGCCGCTTCGCCGAGGCGACGTACGCGTTGCCGGGGCCGCAGATCTTGTCGACCGCAGGCACCGTCTGCGTGCCGTACGCGAGCGCGCCGACCGCCTGCGCGCCGCCGATCGTGAACACGCGATCGACGCCGCCGAGCAGCGCTGCCGCCAGCACGAGCGGATTCTTCACGCCGTCCGGCGTCGGCACGACCATGACGATTTCGCGCACGCCGGCCACGCGGGCCGGAATCGCGTTCATCAGCACCGACGACGGATACGCCGCCTTGCCGCCCGGCACGTAGATGCCCGCGCGATCGAGCGGCGTAACCTTCTGGCCGAGCACCGTGCCGTCGGCCTCGGTGTACTGCCAGCTATGGCTGCCGCACTCGATCCTCTGCTTCTCGTGATAGCCGCGCACGCGCGCCGCCGCCGCTTCGAGCGACGCGCGCCGCTTCGGTTCGAGGCTTTCGAGCGCCGCTTCGAGCTCCGACATCGGCAGTTCGAGCGCGGCCACGCTCTGCGCATCGAGCCGGTCGAAACGGTTCGTGTACTCGAGCACCGCCTCGTCGCCGCGCGCCTTCACGTCGTTCAGAATCTGCGCGACCGAGCGCTCGATGGCGTCGTCTTCGCTCGCCTCGAACGCGAGCACCGCATGCAGCGACTTCTGGAAGTCGGGCGCGGTGGAATCGAGTTTGCGAATCTTGGTAGACATACAGGTATCCGTTTCGGTAAGGCGCTCGGTCGCAGCGTAGTCAGAGTGCCGGGCAGAGTACCAGCGCCGGGTGCCGACGCTCAGGCCGCCGGGGCGCCGGCTTTCGACGATGCCTTGGCAAACGCGTCGAGAATCGGCCGCAATGCGGCGCGTTTGAGCTTCAGCGCCGCCTGGTTCACGACGAGGCGCGACGAAATCTGCATGATCTCTTCCACCTCGACAAGATTGTTCGCGCGCAGCGTATTGCCTGAGCTGACCAGGTCGACGATCGCGTCGGCGAGGCCGACCAGAGGCGCCAGTTCCATCGAACCGTACAGCTTGATCAGGTCGACG
The DNA here is from genome assembly GCF_017104985.1 of Paraburkholderia sp. Ac-20342. NCBI lineage: Bacteria > Pseudomonadati > Pseudomonadota > Betaproteobacteria > Burkholderiales > Burkholderiaceae > Paraburkholderia > Paraburkholderia sp. Ac-20342. The sequence continues at coordinate 19,025 of NZ_JAAGPQ010000093.1, forward strand.
TGCACGCCCTTGGCGGCAAAATGCTCACGTGCGGTTTCCACGTACTTGGTCGCGACACGCAGACGCGCGCCCTGACGCACCACGCTCGCGTAATCGAAACCGGCCGCGACCGCGACCGACATGCGGCAACGCGCGATGTCGAGATCGATCGGCTGATACAGGCCGCTGCCGCCATGTTCGAGCAGCACGTCCTTGCCGGCCACGCCGAAGTCGGCCGCGCCGTACTCGACATAGGTCGGCACGTCGGTCGCGCGCACGATGATGACGCGCAGGTTCGCGTCGGTGGTCGGCAGGATCAGCTTGCGCGAGGTGTCCGGGTCTTCCGCGACTTCGATGCCGGCCGCCGCGAGCAACGGCAGCGTTTCCTCGAAGATACGCCCTTTCGACAACGCGAGCGTGAGCGGCGCGCTCACGGCCGGCGACGACGACGTTTGCGGCATCGAACTCATGCTGCGCTCCCGGACACGCGGCGCACCTTCGCGCCGATTGCGTTGAGCTTCGCTTCCATGCGGTCGTAGCCGCGATCGAGGTGATAGATGCGGTCGATCAGCGTCTCGCCCTCGGCGCGCAGCGCGGCGATCACGAGACTCGCGGACGCGCGCAGATCGGTCGCCATCACCTTCGCGCCGGACAGCTTCGCGACGCCGTTCACGAGCGCGGTGTTGCCGTCGATCGTGATGCTGGCGCCGAGGCGGTTCAGCTCCTGCACGTGCATGAAGCGGTTCTCGAAGATCGTCTCGACGACCTGCGAGGTGCCGTCGGCGATCGCGTTGAGCGCCATGAACTGCGCCTGCATGTCAGTCGGAAACGCCGGGTATTCGGACGTGCGGAACGTAACCGCGCTCGGGCGCCGGTCCATGCGCACGCGCATCCAGTCGTCACCTTCCTCGACCGTGACGCCCGCTTCGCGCAGCTTCTCGGTAACGGCTTCGAGCAGCAGCGGACGCATCTTGCGCAGCGTGACGTCGCCGCCGGCCGCCGCGACCGCGCACAGGAACGTGCCCGCTTCGATGCGGTCCGGAATCACCGCGTGCTGCGCGCCGTGCAGCTTGTCGACGCCCTGGATCACGAGACGGTCGGTGCCGATGCCCTCGATCTTCGCGCCCATCGCGACAAGCAGATGCGCGAGGTCGACCACTTCGGGTTCGCGCGCGGCATTCTCGATGACCGTCTCGCCTTCGGCGAGCACCGCCGCCATCAGCAGGTTCTCGGTGCCGGTCACGGTAATCATGTCGGTGACGATGCGCGCGCCCTTCAGACGCTTCGCACGCGCTTCGATGAAGCCATGCTCGATCGTGATCTCGGCGCCCATCGCCTGCAGGCCCTTGATGTGCTGGTCGACCGGCCGCGCGCCGATCGCGCAGCCGCCCGGCAGCGACACGCGCGCATGACCGAAGCGCGCGACGAGCGGACCGAGCACGAGGATCGACGCACGCATCGTCTTCACCATCTCGTACGGCGCGACGAGGTTGTCGACCTTCGACGCGTCGAGCGCCACGCGGCCCTCGCCCGCCTCGATACGCACGCCCATCTGGCCGAGCAGCTTGAGCATCGTGCGCACGTCCTGCAGATCGGGCACGTTCTCCAGATGCACCGGCTCGGCGCTCAGGAGACCCGCGCACAGGATCGGCAATGCCGCGTTCTTCGCCCCCGAGACGACAACTTCACCGGAGAGCGGGTGACCACCTTCAATGACGAGTTTATCCATGCCTGTCGGCTCCTGATCGGCCCGGTTCGCACCCGGACCTGCCTTGACTGTGTTCGGCGCGCCGCTCGCGGCGTCGCGCCCTTCCTGTGTGATTCGCACTGAATTTCCAGATTACGCGTTCTGCCATTCGGCGGGCGTCAGCGTCTTCATGCTGAGCGCGTGGATTTCTTCGCGCATGCGGTCGCCGAGCGCCGCATACACGAGTTGATGGCGCTGGATCAGGCGCTTGCCTTCGAAGCTCGGCGAGACGATCGTCGCAAAGAAATGCTGACCGTCGCCTTGGACTTCGAGATGCTCGCACGCGAGCCCAGCCGCTATGTATTGCTTGACCTGTTCGGGAGTCGGCAACATGAGAGATGCTCCTCGTCAGTGGCGCAGCTTGTAGCCGGTGGCGAGCATGCGCATCGCCACGACCGCCAGCACCACGAAGAAACCGGCGACGATCGCGAGGCTCACGAGCGGGTCGATGTCCGACACGCCGAAAAAGCCATAGCGAAAGCCGTCGATCATGTAGAAAAACGGATTGAGCCGCGACACTTCGCGCCACACGGGCGGCAGCGTATGCGTCGAATAGAACACGCCCGAGAGGAACGTGAGCGGCATGATGAGGAAGTTCTGGAACGCGGCGAGCTGGTCGAACTTCTCGGCCCAGATGCCGGCGATCAGGCCCAGCGTGCCGAGAATCCCCGCGCCGAACATCGCGAACACGATGATGTAGAGCGGCGCGCTGAAGCTGAGCGGCACGAACCAGATCGTCACGATGAACACGCCGAAGCCGACGCACAGACCACGCGCGACGGCCGCGAGCACGTAGGCCGCGAACATCTCGTAGTGCGACAGCGGCGGCAGCAGCACGAACACGAGGTTGCCGGTGATCTTCGACTGAATCAGCGAGGAAGAACTGTTCGCGAACGCGTTCTGCAGCACGCTCATCATCACGAGGCCCGGAATCAGGAAGCTCGTGTATTCGACACCGGGATAAACCTGCACGTGGCCGCGCAGCGCGTGGCCGAAGATGGTCAGATAAAGCAGCGCCGTGATGACCGGCGCGAGCACGGTCTGGAACGACACCTTCCAGAAACGCAGCAGTTCTTTGTAAAACAGCGTGCTGAATCCACTGTAGCCGCTCATGCGAGCCCCTCGATCACTTCCGGACCGTTCATCACCTGAACGAATACGTCTTCGAGGTCGGCCTTGCGGACCTCGATCTCTTCGAATGTACAACCGGCCGCACGGCACTGCGCGAGGATGCGCTCGACGTCGTCGTAGCTCGCCAGACGCAGCAGATGCTGGCGGCCGTTGCCGCTGGTTGCGCTGCTTCCCGCTTCGAGCGGACGCAGCTCGGCGGGCAGCACGCCCTGTGCGAAGCGCACGAACAGCTGCATGCCGGCGAAGCGCTGCAGCAGCGTGCTCGTGCGATCGAGCGCGACGACCTCGCCGCGGCGCAGCATCGCGATGCGGTCGCACAGCGATTCGGCTTCTTCCAGATAGTGCGTGGTCAGCACGATCGTGTGACCCTCGCGATTCAGGCGCGAAATGAATTTCCACAGAGTCTGGCGCAATTCGACGTCGACACCCGCGGTCGGCTCGTCGAGCACGATGACGGGCGGACGGTGCACGAGCGCCTGGGCGACCAGCACACGCCGCTTCATGCCGCCGGACAGCGCGCGCATGTTGGCGTCGGCTTTCTCGGTGAGATCGAGATTGGCCATGATCTCGTCGATCCACGCGTCGTTGTTGCGCAGACCGTAGTAGCCGGACTGGATGCGCAAGGTTTCGCGCACGGTGAAGAACGGGTCGAACACGAGTTCCTGCGGCACCACGCCGAGCGCGCGGCGCGCGTCGCGGAAATCGCCGACGACATCGTGACCGCGCACCGCGATGCCGCCTTCGTCGGCGCGCGCGAGACCCGCGAGAATGCTGATGAGCGTCGTCTTGCCCGCGCCGTTCGGACCGAGCAGTCCGAAGAACTCGCCTTCTTCGACCGTGAGGCTGACGCCCTTGAGCGCCTGCAAGTCCTTGTAGCGCTTCTTGACGTTACGAATTTCTATGGCTGACATGACTATGGGCCGCGTGCGTGGCGGCGCCTGAAGTAGCCCCGACGGAGCGTGGGGGCGAGCAAATGCTGGAAGAAACGGAACCGGGGCCGATTCAGGGCCAATTCAGCGCCCCAAAAAACGTTTGATTATAGGGCAAAAAGCCCTAAGCCCGGCCCGACAGGAAGGATTGGAGACGACGCCAGTGGAGCGTCAATGTCGCGCCGACGCAACCGCGCCGGATGCGGCGGGAGCAAGAAGCGTGTCGACGCCGTAGGCGCGCGCGAGGCTGGCGAGACCCGCCGGCAGATTGACGATTTCAAACTTGAGGCCGCGCGCCGCGCTCGCGCGCACCCACGCGAGCAGCACGGCGAGTGCCGCCGAATCGAACTGCGTGAGCGGCGCGCAATCGACGCCGCCCGCGCCCGCCGCGATGCGTTGCAGACCCGCCGCGAGCGCGGCCTTCGCACTCGCGTGGGTCAGCGTCGCGCCGCACTCGAAGCGGTTCGCGACCGGACTCAGCACTTCGCTCACGACTGCTTGCCCGAGGCGAGTTGCTGGTTGCGCTGCGTGAGGAACTGGATCAGCCCGTCCACGCCCTTCTGCTGGATCTGCTCGTTGAACTGCTGCTGATACGCCTGGATCAGCCATGCGCCGAGCACGTTGATGTCATACACGCGCCAGCCTTGCGGCGTCTTGTACAGGCGGTAGTCGAGCTCGATCGGCTGGCCGTTGTTCATCACGACCGAGCGCACCACCGTATCGGTGTCGTCCGGGTTCATGCGGAACGGCTTGTACTGGATCTGCTGGTCCTTCACCTGCGCGAGCGCGCCCGAGTAGGTGCGGATCAGCAGCATCTTGAACTGCTCGACCACCTGGTTCTGCTGCTCGGGCGTCGCGGTGCGCCAGTTGCGGCCCATCGCGAGCTGCGTAGTGCGGCGGAAATCGGTGTACGGCAGGATCTTTTCGTTGACGAGCGCCGTGATGTGCGAGATGTCGCCCTGCTGGATCGACTTGTCGTTGCGCACCGCGTCGACCACCTGCTGGGTCACGGTCTTGATCAGCGTATCCGGCGCGCTGGTGTCGGCGGTTTGTGCCGATGCGCCTGCGCTGACGAACGAAAACAACGCGGCAAACAGGGGAATCAGGAAGAATTTTTTCATATCGAGCCTTACCTCAAAAATAGTGCAACGGTTTGAGCCGACCTTACCACGCGAGTTCGACAGCAATCCATGCGCAAACTGCGAGAGTCGTATCGATCTGTTACCGGCGCGCGCTCAATGCAGCTTGAAGGACGGGAAGTTGAAACGCGTGGGCGGCACCAGTTGACCCGCCGGAATCTGCGTTTCGGGACCGCCGTTCACATCGAGCGGCGGAGTGGCGGTGCCCGAGGCCGCCTCGGGCGCCGACGCGCCCTGCGCAGTCGCAGCCACGCCCGATGCCGGCGCCGCCTTGGCGGCAACACCTTGCGTGCCCGCGGCGGCGCCTGCCGCACCGGCCGCGCCCGTCTCGCCTTCGTCGTACTTCGGCAGCGGCGCTTCCTCGTCATAGCTCGGCAGGTCCTGCGGGCGCCGGCGGTTGTCCGACAGCAGATACTGACGGCGCTGCAGATACGCGTTGCGCACGAACGAGTATTTGTCGAGCGCCGCGCCTTCCAGCAGGTTGCTCGCGCCGAGCAGGTTCGCGCGCGTATTGACGATGTTCAGGCCCCACAGGGCCCAGCTCAGGCCCGACGGACTGACGTAGCTGATCGGGTTCACGTAGTAGTTGCCGATCGAGCCGACCGCGTCGCGCACCGTGCTCGGGCCGAACAGCGGCAGCACGAGATACGGGCCCGCCGGCACGCCGTAGTGGCCGAGCGTCAGACCGAGGTCGTTGTCGTGCTTGGGCAGCTTCGCAAGCGTCGCGACGTCGAACAGGCCGCCGACACCGAACACCGTATTGATTACGATGCGCATGATGTCCGACACGCCGTCGGCGATGCGCAACTGCAGCAGGTTGTTCGCCGCGATGTAGACGTCGCCGATATTCGAGAAGAAGTTCGTCACGCTGTCGCGCACCGGCTGCGGCGTCGCCCAGACATAGCCCTGCGCGACCGGCTTCAGCGCGTACTGGTCGATCTTGTCGTTGACGGTGAACACCGTGCGGTTCAGGCCTTCGAACGGATCGCCCTTGGTCGGCGTCTGCACGGTCGTGCAGCCGGTGACGAGCGCCGCGGCCACCGCCACCTTGCCTAACTGGAAGACGCGCACGCGCGCCGAACGTGTGGTTTGCATTCTTGTTCTCCTTATTGGCTGGCGGCGCCAGCAGCAGGCGCCGCCGGCGCATTCGCCCCGCCCGCGGGCTTCGAGGCGCCGGAATCCGCCGCCTTGCTGTAGAGGAACTGGCCGATCAGGTTTTCGAGCACGATCGCCGATTGCGTCATCGAGATCGTATCGCCAGCCTTCAGCATTTCCGTGTCGCCGCCCGGTTCGAGCCCGATGTACTGCTCGCCGAGCAGGCCCGAAGTCAGTATCTTCGCCGAAGTATCTTTCGGAAACTGGTATTGCTTGTCGATATCGATCGTGACGAGCGCCTGGTAGGCATTGCTGTCGAAGCCGATCGAGGCGACCCGGCCGACCGTCACGCCGGCGCTCTTCACCGGCGCGCGCGCCTTCAGCCCGCCGATGTTGTCGAACTTGAGTTTGACCGGATACGTTGCCTGGAACGACAACGAGCTCATGTTGCCGGCCTTCAGCGCGAGAAACAGCAGCGCCACGAAACCCAGCACCACGAACAGGCCGACCCAGAAGTCGAGAGCAGTCTTTTTCATCGTCATCCCAAAGTGAATCCGCCACGCCATCGGCACCCCGTCGCGCGCGGCGCACGATGCGCCGCCGGCAGCCGGTGTGCGGCGCGGTCTTTAGCTGAACATCAGTGCGGTCAGCAGAAAATCGAGCCCGAGCACCGCGAGCGACGCGTACACGACCGTGCGGGTCGTCGCGCGCGACACGCCTTCCGGCGTCGGCTTCGCTTCGTAGCCCTGAAACAGCGCGACGAACGTCACCGCAAGGCCGAACACCACGCTCTTGACGACCCCGGCGCCGACATCGCGCCACACGTCGACGCCCCCCTGCATCTGCGACCAGAACGCGCCGGCATCGACGCCGATCAGCAGCACGCCCACCACGTAACCGCCCAGAATACCGACCGCGCTGAAAATCGCGGCGAGGATCGGCATCGAGATAATGCCCGCCCACAGGCGCGGCGCGACCACGACCTTGACCGGATCGACGGCCATCATTTCCATCGCGGTCAGCTGCTCGCCCGCCTTCATGAGGCCGATCTCGGCCGTGAGCGAAGTGCCCGCGCGGCCCGCGAACAGCAGCGCCGTGACCACCGGCCCGAGTTCGCGCACGAGCGACAGCGCGACGAGCAAGCCGAGCGCCTGCTCGGAGCCATAGCGGTTGAGCGTGTAGTAGCCCTGCAGGCCGAGCACGAAGCCGACGAAGAGCCCCGACACGGCGATGATCACGAGCGAATAATTACCGACGAAGTGGATCTGCTTCGTGACAAGACGCGGCCGGCGCAGCAGCGGGAAAAACTCGAGCACGAGGCGCAGGAAGAAGCGCGTCGCGTAACCGGCCGTGCCGAGCCCGCTGATCACCGAGCGACCGAGCGCACTGATCATGACTGGCCTCCGCCGATGCCGAAGTCCGCCGCGAGCGGCGTCTGGGCCGGATAGTGGAATTTGAACGGGCCGTCCGGCGCGCCGTCGATGAACTGCCGCACGGTCGGATCGGTCGAGGCGCGCAGTTCGTCCGGCGTGCCCTCGGCGAGCACCCCGCCGTTGGCGAGAAAGTAGACGTAATCCGCGATGGCGAACGATTCGGGCACGTCGTGCGTGACGAGAATCGAGGTGGCGCCGAGCGCCTGATTGAGCGTGCGGATCAGGTTCGCGGTGATGCCGAGCGAGATCGGATCGAGGCCGGCGAACGGCTCATCGTACATCATCAGTTCGGGGTCGAGCGCGATGGCGCGCGCGAGCGCCACGCGGCGCGCCATGCCGCCCGAAATCTCCGAGGGCAGCAGATCGCGCGCGCCGCGCAAGCCCACCGCGTTGAGCTTCATCAGCACGAGGTCGCGCAGCAGTTCTTCGGGGAGATCGGTGTGCTCGCGCAGCGAGAAGGCAACGTTTTCGAACACCGACATGTCGGTAAACAACGCGCCGAACTGGAACAGCATGCCCATTTTGCGGCGCAGCGCGTAAAGGCCTTCGCGCGTCTGCCGGCCGAGGTCCTGGCCGTGGAACAGCACCTCGCCGCGCTGCGCGCGCACGAGGCCGCCGATCAGGCGCAGCACCGTGGTCTTGCCGCAACCGGAGCCGCCCATGACCGCGACGACCTGCCCGCGACGGAAGCGCAGGTTCAGATTCGACAGGACGAGCCGGTCGCCGTAACCGAAGTCGACGTCGCGCAGTTCGAGTAGGGGCTCGCGGGAGGAAGGCACCAAGCTGACAATCCTTTTACACGGAAGGCCGAATTATAGGGCCATCATGCAAAAGCTGCCGTGAGGTGCCCCGTCCATTGACTATGCCTGAGGATTATTGCGTAAACACGTGTTGCAACGCAGAAACCGCGGCAGCCGGATCGGCCGCATCGGTCACTGCGCGCACCACCGCGGCGCAGCCGACGCCGGTTGCCAGCACGTCGGGCAGCACCTGCAGATCGATCCCGCCGATCGCGACGAGCGGCACCACGCCGTCGAGCAGCCGCACGTAGCGTGCCAAACGCCGCAAGCCCTGCGGCGCGGTCGGCACCACCTTGGTCGCGGTCGGAAAGACCGCGCCCAGTGCAATGTAACTCGGACGGAAGTGCAGCGCCTTCAGCGTCTCATAAAAACCGTGCGTCGACAGACCAAGCCGGACGCCAGCCGCCGCAATCGCGGACAGATCAGCGGTATGCACGTCTTCCTGACCGAGGTGCACGCCGTACGCGCCCGCCTCGATGGCGGCCTGCCAGTGATCGTTGATGAACACCTGGGCGTCGTGCGCGCGTCCCACCGCCACGCTGCGGGCGATTTCGCGCTTCAGTTCGTCGGCGGGTTCGGCCGACTTGCGGCGCAACTGCACGGTCTTCACGCCGAGGCCGACCACCCGCTCGACCCAGTCCGCGGTCGGCAGCACCGGGTACAGGCCGAGCTTGTGCGGGCAGCGCGGAAACGGCTGCGCCGGCGCGGCCGGCAAGCCGGTCAGGCGCGGAAAGCGCGCGAGGTCGGATGGGAATGCGTCGGCGGCGCGGGTCTCGTCACGAGCTTCGTCACGGGTTTCGTCACCGTCGCGCCAGGCGAGCGCGAGCACGAGCGCGTCGTGCGGATCGAAACCGCAGTCGAGGAACGCAGCGAGCGCGACAATCCAGTCGTCCGCCAGATGGCCTTCGAGGCCGTACTTCTCGCCGCCCAGATGCAGCGTCGCGCGGTTTTCCGCGGTGACGATCACGCCCGCGCCCTGCGTGAGCCAGCGCGCCATCTGCTCGCCGTGCCGTTGCGCGTCGGCAAGCACGATCAGGTCGCCGCCGTTCGGCGCATCGGGCGCGGTCAGGCAGATGCGCCACGGCGCGTGCGTCGGCGGCCAGTCGCCGAGACGCGCGCGGATGCGCTCGGCGGCTTCGACCAGTTCGTCGGCGGGCGGCCAGAACAGATCGCGGTCCTTCAACGTCAAGGACTGTGTCATGCGGCACTCCCATCCTGATGCCAGAACGGCATGCCGACCACCGGCGTGCTCGCGTGCGCGCTTTCGCGCTCGGCCATCGGCCCCGCGAGATACGCCTGCCGGCCCGCCTCGACGCCGAGCGCGAACGCGCGCGCCATCGCTTCGGGGTGCGTCGCCTGCGACACGGCCGTGTTCAGCAGCACGCCGTCGAAGCCCCACTCCATCACCTGAGCCGCGTGCGACGGCACGCCGAGCCCGGCATCGACGATCAGCGGCACGTCCGGCAACCGCTCGCGCAGCACGCGTAGCCCGTACGGATTGATCACGCCCTTGCCGGTGCCGATCGGCGCGCCCCACGGCATCAGCGCCTCGCAACCGGCGTCGAGCAGACGGCGGCCGATCACGAGGTCTTCGGTGCAGTACGGCAGCACCTTGAAGCCGTCCTTGACGAGCCGCGCGGCGGCCTCGATCAGGCCCACCGGGTCGGGCTGCAGCGTGTAGTCGTCGCCGATCAGTTCGAGCTTGATCCAGTCGGTTTCGAAGATTTCGCGCGCCATGTGCGCGGTCGTGACCACTTCGCCGACCGTCAGGCAGCCCGCCGTGTTCGGCAGCAGCGGCACGGCGTGGCGCTTGAGCAGATCGAAGAAGCCGGCTTCGGCGCCGCCCTCGTTCATCTGCCGGCGCAGCGCGACGGTGACCATGCCGGGCCGCGCCGCGTCGATCGAATCGGACAGCGATTGCAGCGACGGATAGCGCGAGGTGCCAAGCAGCACGCGGCTCGCGAAAGTTTGGCCGTATAGCGTGAGGGCGTCGGCGGTCTGATGGGAGGTCATGTGCGTCATCCTGGTTTGCCGCTGCGACGTTGCGCAACGGCCTTGCGGCAAGGGGTTTCCGGCGCTCGTTTGCGGCAACGGGCCCGGCAATGAATCGGCGGCAGGCCGGCGCGCCGGCGCTCAGCCGCCTGCAACCGGTTGCACGACGTCGAGCCGGTCGCCGGCTTGCAGCGCGCGCGCCGCATGCTGGGTGCGCGCGACGAAATCGCCGTTGAGCGCGACCGCGAACGGCGGGCGCGCGCCATAGGCGGCGAGCGCATCGGCGACAGTCGCGCCCTCGGGCAGCGACAACGGCTTCTGATTGATATGAATGTCCATGGTGCTCGAATACGGTTCAATCGATGGCGAAAGCGGCCCGATGCGCGGCGCGGCGGCCGCGGCGCTCAGGCCGGCTCCCGCATGAAATCCTGCTGGAAAAGCTCGCTCCAGCGTGCCTCGCGCCGCCAGCCGGCGAACGCGTCGGCGTCGCCGATGCGGCCGTCGAGCAAGGCGCTCGCGAAACGCACGGCTTCGTCGGCGACTTCGGGCGCGATCATATAGCCGTGCCGGTACAGGCCGTTCACGCGCAGCGTGCGCGCGCCGTCCCACAGCAGCGCCGGGCGATGATCCGGCAAGGTCGGGCGGCACTGCGAGTTGAGTTCGAGAATGCGCGCCTCGCCGAAACCCGGATGCACCGAAAACGCCGCGCTCAGCAGTTCGAGCGCCGAGCGCACGCTGACGGGCGACATGTCCTCGCCTTCGACCTCGGTCGCGCCGATCACGTAGAGGCCGTTCTGCTTCGGCGCGATATAGAGCGGATAGCGCGGATGCAGCAGCCGCACCGGACGCGTCAGGTGCAGCCCCGGTGCATGCACGCGCGCGACTTCGCCGCGGATGCCGCGCAGCGTCGGCAGCACCGGCTTCGCGCCGAGACCGCGGCAGTCGATCGTGATGCCGGCTTCGGGCAGCGCAGCCTCGTCGACGGGCGTATTCCAGTGGGTCTCCACGCCGCGTTCGGCGAGACCGGCGGCGAGCGCTGCCAGCACCTGGCGGTTATCGAGCTGGCCTTCGCGCGGCAGCAGCC